>DARE01000074.1 GCA_002503205.1 Thermoplasmatales archaeon UBA447
TGGTGGTTTTTAGAAAATGTCGAATATATCATCGGCAGAATGGGTTCTTATTGTTTCCCAGATCGATCTTAGCTCATCCGGGGAATACAGGTAATCGTACCTGGCCATCCCCTGGCCTTTTCCTCCCCACATTGAGGCATTTCTGCCATGCAACCTCACATAATCCCAATTTTTCTTCACGATGATGTTTGTATCTATCCTGAAATCCGGGCTGTCTGGAATAACAAATCCAGCATTTAGAGAGGCTGAAGTGCCTGATAGGCTTTCTTTTTCCATCAGACCAATGTTCCGGACCTCTATCCTTGGGTTTATCTCGCCTGTATCTGAATCCTGAAGCACAGAGAAAAGGTTTCTGAGCTCATTCTCACCATAGAATGGTGGAATCTGGAAGAGAGTCATCCCCAAAATTCCGGCGTCCCTTAAAGGCCATATCAGGTCCTCCAGAAATTTATCCATCAAAAATAGTGCCTCTTCAGTCCCTCTTGAGATCGATTCATGAGTGATTGTTCTTGGAGCCTTGACCGAAAACAGGAAACTTGTACCCGAGAACCTATTTATCCAGCTCCGAAGTAGCTTTTGAGATATATCCCCATAGAAAGAAGAATTTAGTTCCACAGTGTTGAAAACAGAGGTGTAGTAGCCCAGCTTGTCTTTTGTTCCCTTCGGGTAAAATGGACCAACCCACTCTGGGTAGGACCAGCCGGAACACCCTATGTGAATCAATGATCCCTCAGAATGTCACGGGCAATTATTACCCTTTGAATCTGATTTGTGCCCTCGTAAATCTGTGTGATCTTTGCATCCCTCATATGCCTCTCAGCGTTCATGTCTGTTGTGTAACCATACCCGCCAAAAAGCTGAAGGGCATCGGTTGTTATCTGCATGGCCACGTCAGAGGCGTAAAGTTTCGCCATTGATGAGATCCTTACAGAATCCTCATGCCTGTCCCACATTTCAGCAGCCCTGTATGTGAGGAGCCTTGCCGCTTCCAGCTTTGTGGACATATCTGCAATCATGAACTGTATTCCCTGGAAATCTGCTATCCTTGTGTTGAATTGCTTTCTCTGCTTTATATAATCAAGGGCCTCATCCAGTGCGCATTGAGCAATGCCAAGGGCCTGGGCTGCAATACCAATCCTGCCAGAATCCAGGGTTTCCATTACCACTTTGAAACCCTTATTTTTTTCACCAAGAAGATTGTGCTCCGGGACTGAGACATTGTCAAAGACCAGTTCTACCGTACTGCTTCCCCTTATTCCCATCTTATCGATATCCCTGCTTATTTTAAATCCGGGGGAGTCAGAATCAACGACAAATGTGCTGATTCCTTTGTGCCCCAGAGAGGGATCAGTTACAGCATCAACAACGAAGAATTTCGCAAGCCTTCCATTGGATATGAATATCTTGCTCCCATTCAGAATATAGTGATCCCCTTTCTTTTCAGCTTTAGTTTTAATTGATGCTGCGTCACTTCCTGCACCCGCTTCTGTAAGCGCGAGGCCACCGATCTCGCCAGAAGCAACCCTTGGCAGATATCTCTTTTTAAGGTCCTCACTCCCGAACATCATAACGGGATCAGCAAATAGGGTGAGGGCGCCATCCAGGACGAGTGCAGTGCTTGGGCATGCCATTGATAGTTCTTCTATAAGGCGTGTAAGGAAACTGAATGAAAGGCCTGCGCCCCCATATTCCCGAGGGATGCAAGCTGCAAAAAGGCCAAGGTCCCTCATCCTCTTTATTATATTTTCAGGTACCCTCTTCTCACGATCTATCTGGGCTGCAAGCGGTTTGAGTTCGTCATTGGCAAAACTTTTGACGTACTTAAGGACGGTCTCCTCATCCTCAGTAAGATTAATCCCTGCCATTGTTTGTGATTTGCTACAGGGATAAAAAAAATTGGGAGGAAGTATTCAGAGCTCTTTCTTTAGAGACTGCAAAAGATCTCCGTCTATTCTGGCGGATTCCCTGTATCCTTCCTTACGGGTCTCAATGTATACATAGTGGGACTCCTTGAATTTCTCCTTCTGTGAACTGTTGAATCTGAACCTGAGATACTGGAGAGTGGACTCTAGCACATCGGTTGATCTGCCTTCCTCTGGAATAGCTTTTACTTCTGAACCATCGAATGTAATGAAGACCGTTTTTTCTATCCCAGCAAGCTTTGGAAGCTCCCTCATAAGTGTATTTTCATCAGATATTTCAATGAACATTGAAACACTGAGCTCCCCCTCTGTCGGAAGGAGTTCACTGTATACGCTTATCAGGCGCTTAATCTCATCCTCATCATGAATGTTCTCAATAAGGATCATTTCATTTATCTGGTTAAGAACTGTTTCTTTAGACTCAAAAAGAAAACTGAACGTCTTCGTGCTCAGTCTTCTGCTCTTCTTCAGGCTGATTATCTTCCGGGTTTCCTCCTGTCTGTGCTTTTCATAAATTTCTGGGAGGAGGACTTCTTCCCTCCCGATTTTAGAGGCCATAGGCTACCGCCATCTTATTTTGGAAGTGCCTTCAGAGTGTCCTCATACTTCTTAGCGTGTGACTTCTCTGCCTTTGAGAGTATCTCAAACCAGTGTGCGATATCATCAAACTGCTCTTCTCTGGCAACCTTTGCAAAACCAGGGTACATCTGGCTGTACTCATATGTTTCACCTGCAATTGCTGACTTTAGGTTCTGTTCTGTGGTCCCTATTGGCTCCCCTGTAACCGGGTCACCCACAGCTGCAAGGTACCTGAGATGGCCGAATGCATGGGCTGTTTCCCCATCTGCCGTTGACCTGAATATAGATGCTACTTCCTGTAGACCCTCTTCGTCTGCCTTCTGCGCGAAATAAAGATATCTCCTGTTTGCCTGAGCTTCGCCGGCAAATCCTGCCTTGAGATTTTCCAGAGTCTTGCTCTTATTTAGTTCCATTTTTTCACCATTTCTAGATTACCAGTAAGTATAAAAAATTTTTAGGAGCAGGTATTTGTTGATATTTATACTAATTTAGCCTTCCTCTGGGCAAGAAGAAATATTCCAAGATCAAGAGGGACTTCGGCTTCGCCACTCTTTATATTCTGGATTTCCCCGCCGAATCTTATGGTATAGCCAGATTCCATGAAAACATTCACTGTTGAATCTGCCCATATTTTTGCCCTGCATTCCCTAAGTGGATCATAATGCCTCAATTCGTCAACATTCAGCGGAGTAACCACGAGACCTGTCTTTCCGTGAAGACTGCCGGGGAGTCTGATTAGTCTGTGGATATCTGTTGTGACGGGCTCATCTATCTCACACATGATTTCTTCCCGAACCTGGTTTATTATATGTGCCAGAACGAGTTTGTCCTGTTCGTCCATATACAGATACTTATCAGGGCCAGGCCTGCTGAAAACTGATAGCTTGCTTTCTGCTGAAGATCCCACCGCAGTTTTTCTCAATCTTGAAACGTATGGATTGACACGGCGACCATCCCCCAGAGCTTCCCTTAGAATGGAATTCTGCGATGTCTCTATGTCAGTAAAGACTTTACAGAACTCCCTGTCTATTTCCTGGCGCCAGGTTCCGGTTATCCCTGTGCCATCATTGATCATCCTCGGGAGCGAGGCTGAATCTAGCCCCTCCCCTCTTATATAGTTGGTTATTTCCCTTCGAGAGTCTGAGTTCAGATTGTAAATAGATTCACTCTTGACATGAATATGATAACCCCTCCCCCCAGAAAATGTTACAAGTATGGATTCAGGGTCCATTCCTATGTCACTTAGAAGAAATCTTTCAAGAAGTCTGAGGGTATGTTCTCTGACAACATCAAGTATCTGGTCATACCTGGGATTTCCTGGTACCTTGATATGATCGGCGTCCAGATCGAATATAAGCTCAGCACCCATCCATTCCTTTTCAGCCATGATCCTCTCTTCTGGCTTTCTGTAGTAAGCTGTTGAATAATACAGGTGACGGGGCACTGTTCTTGCACCGAACCCCTTCAGATCTTTCATACCCATCACAGAACGGTGGCGTATCATGGTCCCCATAAAGGGTATAAATCCTATCTCCCTCTGATGGATTAGATCCACAGGATCGGGAGACCATGATCTGTAATAGTCCCTGAAAGCATTTCGTATGAATATCTCGGGATTTTGCTCTCTGATCAACACCACTCAATAGGAGAATATATTAATAGGGTTTCTCATTGTGCACGGAATATGCAGATCAATAGAATTCTGCTTTTGTTAATCACAGTTATTTTGGCAGTAATTCTTTTCTCGTCTGCATTTTCTTCTACCATTTCTCCTGGCAGCCTTGAGATTACAGTAAATAATGACACAACAGCACCAGTGAGCTTTCAAAATCAGACCCAGTTTACTGTGCTTTTGAGCCCAGAACCAGATAGCCTTGCTATTTTGAATGAGAAGATCCAGAAATATACCGGTACAATCAGTTCAGATAGTGGGCTACTGAATTTCAGAGTTGCAGATAGGTATTTCAACAGTGTGAACGAAGCCCTTTCTGAATTAAAGGGCGGAGTGGTATCTGACTATTTTTCTGTCAATGAGTCACAGCCAGTTTTGACAGATCTGCTTTACAGCAATGTGACTCCCTATCAGATAGCACCATTTGCATACACGCCTTCACTGATAGCGAGCGCATATAATTTTACCCAGGCATATGCCAATAATGACTATGGCCAGGGAATAACCATAGGTATAGTGGACGCGTACGGGGACCCAAATATCCAGTATGATCTGAATGCATTCGACCACATGAATGACCTCCCTCCGATCAACCTGAGCATCTATTACCCATCAGGTAAACCCCTTAGCGTGAGCAGGCAATGGGCAATTGAGACTTCCACAGATGTTGAGTGGGCACATGCTATGGCTCCTCAGGCCAGCATTAAACTCTTCGTAGTTCCAAATGATGGCCTCACGGCACTGATGAACGCAACTTCCATGGTGATAAGCCATAACCTTGCCAATGTAATTTCGTTAAGCTGGGGAGTGCCCGAAAGCAGCATCTCATCAGCGGAGATTGCAACCTATTCTGAAATGATTCAGCAGGCTCAGTTCAGAGGGATATCAGTTGTTGCAGCAAGCGGTGATCAGGGGGCACTAGACGGCACGACAACGCCAACTGTTAATTTTCCGGCATCCGACCCATATATACTATCTGTAGGAGGTACTTCTCTCTCATTTCTAAATAAGAACGCCGTTATACAGGAGGGTTGGGGCGGAAACATAAGCGGAAAGACTTACGGCAGTGGAGGCGGTTTCAGTAAGTATTTTTCAAAACCATCCTACCAGGATGGAATAAAGAACATAACAAATATGAGAGGTGTGCCGGATGTTGCAATGGATGCTGACAACTATACGGGAGTTCAGGTAATTACCGGAGGAGGGCAGTACAGAATTGGAGGCACAAGTATTGGGACTCCCATATGGTCTGCAGTGATTGCCCTGATGGACAGTGCAGACAATACGACAATAGGATCTCCAGATCCCCTTTTCTATCAAATCTATCATTCCAATTATTATAATATGTCATTCACACAGGTTTACTATGGTTCCAATGGATATTATTCGAACTCAGCTGGCTGGAATCCTGTAACAGGACTTGGTACGCCGAATGTCTGGCAGCTAATATTAAGTTCGGAGAAATTTCTCGCACCTTACGGGGCCAGACTTCAATTTAACCCATCGAGCTATAATTTCAGCGGACTGGAAAGTAGCCTTTCCTTGAGCGGAAGATTGTCAGATTCCATCATGGCTAATTCCTCATTTACCAATTCATCAGACCTCTTTTATGTTTCCCTGTATGCGGATAAAGAACAGTTCATTGAATCTGGCATTTTAATTCATAACGATACCTACAGATCGATTCTTTATTTGAGGAATTATGGGCTGAACAAAACCGAATACGGCCCTGTATTGAGCATTCCTGAGCCCATGGTATTCAGCCTCAGTCTCAATGAGAACGGGACCTTGATAAGCTCATCCTCAGGCGGAACTAATTTGGCCATGGCTGCCTTTTTGAATTTCTCAGGTATGGCCCTTCCAAATGTCGGAGAAAGCATTCTTGGCGGGAAGGACAATTCATCCTTCATATACAATGGGACATTCTCAAACACCTATGCAATATTAGGGAACAGATCAATAAGCCTCGAACCCGAATACCTGCAGAGATATTCAAGCGTGGAAAGCGGATTCAGCAACATTTCTGTATCCGGCTCAAACGGAAACTACACATTTTACAGAGGGCTTTCCCGTGCATACTCTCCGAGCACATCTAAAACTCAGCCGTTGATTCTGTTCAATGAAAGTTTCTCATATCCTTCTATTGTTTCATTATCACTCACCACGAACAACTCAAATATTAAATGGCTGGTTAATGGGACAGCATTGAATTCAGGGAGGAATTACTTCGATTCAACTGGAGGTTCCTATGCTGTGGAGGCAGCATATCCAGCTAATGATACTGCAATCGCCTACAGAGAAATAACTGTGCCACGGCTGAGAGAGTCTGAACTCAATGTCAGCTCAACTGTCAGCTATCTGCCAGCGGTGGCATATTCAGCTGTAATAGACAATGGAATCATTTACTCAGGGAAAACGGGCACTGATCAGAAGATCGTTCTAACAAATGGCACAGATTCAATTTCCCTATCCTCCAAAGGGTTCAACACTACTGGAATGACTGTTAATGCTGCCCCATACCTTAATCTCTCACTTGAACCAATGAAGGTTAATTTTGAATTTTTTGTTTTCCAGCCAAATTCTACAGTAACTGTTGATGGGACTTCACTGGAAGGGGTAAATGGGACTTATGGGCCCTATCAGGATTATATCAAAAGGCCTGTTAGTGTAACTGTCTCTTCCAAAGGGTTCAACAATTACAGTATATCATTAAACCCTGAACCTGGAACAAATTACAGAGAGACTGTGGTTCTTGAACCTCTGAATTCATCTCTGATTAAGGTTTCAGGATATCTGATTGACAATGTATTTGGATTTGATATTTCAGGAGGCAGGATATACTCTGGCAATGATCTGCTAGCCTACGCCAATTCGACAGGGTATTTTGTTTTCTATTCTTCTCCCGGGGACCTGAGCATAAACGTAACATCACCACTTTACGAGAAATACAGCGGAATGACAGACATAACAAGTTCAATGTCTCCCATGAAGATCTATCTCACACCACTTGATATCAGCATATCCTCGAGGGTCATCCTTTCATTGGGAAGGTATTTTCCATTTCTCTTTTATTTTTCATACATCTCATGGACAAGATATACAGGCTCGGACTTTTCCCATTACGAAATATACATTTCAGGGAATCCACAGTTTTCAAACAGCAGGGGAATCACTCTTGGCAAACAGTCAAGCAGTTATACATTCCTGACCGGAATAACGCCATTTCACACGACCTATGTGATCCTGGAGCTCTATCTCAATAATTCCCAGCAATACACAACACAGAGTGTAAAAATATCATATTCAAACCCTTATTTCGTAGCGGCAAATATCGCAATCACTGGTGGATTGGTATTCTATGTGGCACTTATGATTGATTATCTTTATCTCAAGAGAAAGAGAAATAGAATGGAGGAATAATTTCCTTTCAAAGTTCACCCATAACAATCTCCCTGGCCGTAGACATATTTTTCAGCTTCTTGAAACCTATTTCTCTGGATCTTGTCCGGAGCCCGCAGTCAGGATTGAGCCTTACAAGTTCCGGATTCTCAACATATCTCAACGCCTCCCTTATGCGGTCTGCTATAAGTTCAACGCTTTCCACTGTATCGATATGCACATCAGTAACACCAACCCCAAGGAATTTCGGGACATTAAGGGATTCATTAATCTGACTGAAATAGCTTAAATCTGAGAAACCAGGCCTGGCTGATACACCTGTTCCCAGTTGAAGGATATCCCGGTTGGAATACTCAAGGTTCAGACCATCCAGATGCAGATCAGGTAGCCGGTCATACAGCACTCTATAATCCTTGCTGTAACAGACATGTATGGACGTTTCAAGTCCTGCAATGCCCTGCACAGACCTGTTAACCGACTCTATAACTATGTCCATTTCAGAAGGGTGAGTTGTGGCGGCCGGTTCATCTATCTGGACCTGCATAATTTCATTCCCCCTGTATTTCTTCCATATTCCCTGTATGTTTTCAATTTCTCCCCTTATAAGGTCAGCAAAGGCGTTTGCAAGTTCCAGCCTTGACCCGTAATGGTCATTGAAAGACCAGTCTGCCATAGTATATGGGCCAGTTACTGGTATCTTAAGAGGAGCATCAGTATGGTTGAGTATGAACTCAAGTTCCTCTGAATGAGGTGACTCCATAAGTGAGATCTCTCCGGACACGCTCCCCTTATTGTAGTACCTGTTGTCGAATGACCTCACCTTTCCATGAAATTCGATATTTTTTATTTTCCTTGCAAGATATTCATACATTTCCCATCTGAACATTTCTCCTGCTATTCCATGGTTAATCATCCCACTGTCTGAAAATAACTTGAGAGTTTCCAGTGAGGCTTTTCCTGCTACATCTTTAAATTCAGGTTTGCCTTCAATTTTGTGAAATGTTCTGCTCAGATACTCGGGCTTTCTGAAACTTCCTATTTCCTGTGTTACAAGTATATTTTTATCTGACATTGGAACAACCCCCCAGCACTCTGACCTTCTTATCGGCTATTACCCTGGGCAGAAAATCAAGGTAGTCATTTGAAGTCAAAATTGTATCTTCACCGATATCCTCGACCTGTTCCAGGATCTTTTGCCTGTTCTCTACACTTGTAGAATGTGCATCTATTACTGAAACGCCCCTGAGTTGAGAGTAATGCAAGGAGAGGTCATGTGGATTCTCTGATGATTCTATTAGGGAATAGAATTTTCCCGATATAGAGGACAGGTTGTCCTTCATGGGCGGTTTGCTGAAAAATATTACAGTCTTTGAAGGTTCCGTGACTTCCTTGTAAATTGAATAATCAAATTGACCCGGATCTGAACTCTCAAAGACAAAAAGTTTCTTCTTTCCTGTTAATTTCAGGATATCCCTGTAAACTGGCACCATCTTTTCCGTAAATTCCTCCTGCTTCATGCCCGCTGTTTCGGACATAGCGTAGAATGTCATTAACCCTGGCAGGAAGGACCATTCTGAATTTCCATAATAAAGAGGAAGAGGAAGACCATCTTTTGTCTCTCCCTTATTAGAAAGGGCATCATTCACTGAAAGATCGTTTCCCACTACAGGAATACGGTAGAATGTGTTTGTTTCATGGTATCTTGTCAGCGGGCCAAGTTCTATCCCCCTTATCAGTGAACTCAATGGCCTGAAAATGTCGTACCAGTTGAATAGTGGTGAGGCCCAGTGTTCAATCCCGGATTCTGACCATTCATTCTCCACATTATCTGTTTCCTGCCTCAAATTGTCAACAAGATCGGAGGTGCTGAGAATGTGTCTTTCCCATCTTCCGATCCTTATTCTCAATTTCTCGCTTTTTGGATAAATTCCATACAAGATTGTCTCTATTCTCTTCATTCATATGCACTCCAGTATTTCTGCGGCAAGATCTGTCTTGCCCAATGGCATGAGATGGATTCCGTCAACGTATCCCTTGAGGTCATCATATGCGTCTTTTATTATGCGGGATGATGCTTCTTCTATTCTCTCTGCACTTTCAAGTTTTTTTCTGCTCTCGTCGGATATCCTTGAACCCATCCTATCGAGGAATTTTATCTGTCCCTTTCTGCTCAAGGGCATGAAGCCTGCCAGAAGCTTGAAATTTCTTCTCTGGACCCAGTCCTGCTTCAGGTAGGAAGAATCAAATATCACCTGTGATATGAAAAATCCTGAACCCCTTGCTATCTTGGACCTCACAATTTCCCCCTCCTGATCCCTGAATGGATTCAGAGCTGACCCAACCGATACCATCTCTGCCCTCATCTCATCAGGAAGATGCTTCAGGGAATCCCTGATGCAATCGATGAGCCCCAGGGTGTCTACCTCTCTGACCTCTCTGGACATGTGCTTTGGATCTATTGGGTCTCCAGAAATTGTGAAAAAATTCCTGATTCCAAGTTTGAGGGCCGTAAGTACCTCAGTCTGTATCTGAATCCTGTTCCTGTCTCTGGGGGTAATGTGGGGGACGGGTATCATATCACTCTGAGAGGCAATCAGATATGTTGCTATGACTGGATCGATCCCCGGTCCGCCCATTGGATTGTCAGGGGAGGTGACCATATTCGCTTTATCTGTCAGCCTTGCTATTGCTGAAAGGAATTCTTCAGTGTTTAAAGTTTTCCTGGGAACTATCTCCACAGACCTGATCGGGCCGGGCAATTCCGAGATAAGATCTCTTCTCACTATATTTGTATTAATACATAAGTAATAATAATTATTAATGAAAAAATTACCAATAGTAATGTTCTGGTTATACTTCGAATTTGACGCCCTGAGAAAGAGGGATATCCTTACCGTAATTCACAGTTACAGTCTGCCTTCTCATGTAAAGTTTCCAGGCATCGCTTCCGCTTTCCCTGCCTGAACCTGTCTCCTTTTCTCCTCCAAAGGCCCCTCCAATTTCGGCTCCTGCAGTGCTTGTATTCACGTTTACAATCCCGCAGTCGGACCCAGCAAAAGAAAGAAACTTCTCCTCTTCCCTCAGATTTTCAGTAAATATTGATGAGGAAAGGCCCTGAGGGACTGAATTGTGTATGCTTATTGCCTCTTCAATTGTTCTGTATTTAAACACATAGAGTATAGGGGCGAATGTCTCTACCTTAGTAATTTCCATCTCAGGCTTTGCCTCAATAAGTGAGGGCCTTACATAAAATCCATTCTCAAGCCCTTTAATTTTTATGGGTTTACCATGAACTATTATTTTGCCGCCCTGTGCACTGGCCACCTCAAGTGCTTCATTATACTTTTTGACCGCCTGTTCATCAATCAGAGGGCCCACAAGGATGCCATCTTTCCTGGGGTTCCCTACTGGTATATTTTCATAAATATTCTTGAGCCTTTTTACAAATTCATCGTAAATGGCCTCATCAACAAGTACGCGCCTGGTGCTTGTACATCTCTGTCCTGTGGTAGCCAGTGCTCCAAATGCTACACCCTTGAGAGCAATCTCCATGTTGGCATGCCTTGAGACGATTGCACAGTTGTTTCCTCCAAGCTCAAGTATAGTCCGGCCAAGCCTTTTTGCAACTTTCTCATTGACACGCTTTCCTGTAGCAGTTGATCCGGTGAATGATATCAGCTTTAGACGGCCATCCTCAGCCATCCAGTCTCCAACTTCGCCACCCTTTCCATTGACAAGTGCAAATATTTGCGGTGAGCCCAATTCATTGAGTGTTTCTGAGATAACCTTCATGACGCCTATTGAAACAAGCCCGCCCTTGGTTGAAGGCTTCCATAGAACAGTATTTCCACATACTGCGGCAATGAAGGCATTCCATGACCATACCGCCGATGGAAAATTGAAAGCAGAGATAACACCTATGGTACCTATTGGGTTCCATATCTCCATCATTCTGTGTTCTTTTCTCTCACTGGTCATTGTCAGCCCATAGAGCTGCCTGGAAAGCCCTGAAGCAAAGTATGCAATATCTATCATCTCCTGAATCTCGCCTTCCCCCTCAGCCACAGTTTTTCCTGCTTCAAGTGAAACCAGTGCACCGAGTTTGGACTTATTCTTGCTAAGAGAGTCGCCAATGGCCCTGATAATGTCCCCTCTTTTTGGAGGTGTTACTTCATTCCACTTTTCGAATACCTCCTCCAGATATTTGACGGCATTGTCATATTCAGTGCGATCTGCAAGTGTAAACTCAGAATTCCGGTGGCCGTCTACCGGGCTAATGGAGGTATACTTATCTTCTGCTTTCGGTTCAATGAATGTTCCGTAAAATATACCGTTTTCCAGATTTTTTATTCCATTTTTCTTCAGAGTCTCTTCCCTGAAGGAGCTAAATTCATCTCCTGACATGCATAGGTCATATCCGGATCAGTTTAGAATTTTTGGGAAAACGGATCAAATTTCCTGAATTCTCTGAACCACCATCATTGCAAGTTCGATGAGAAGGTCCAGATCTGGTGTTCTACGTGTTCCTTTAATTGAATTCAATGCTGATTCCGTAAATGATTTCGCTATGGAAAATGAATAATCAAGTGACCCGGAAGTTACAATAATTTCCTTTATCCTTTTATCATTATCCTGGTCGGAAGGGTTTTCCATCAGACCTATAAATTCTGCCCTTTCCTTAGCATTTACATTTGCAAGCGCATGGATGAATGGAATTGTTATAGCACTATGCTTCAGGTCTGTAAAAACCGGTTTTCCCATCTTGTTTGGGTCACCAATAACATCAAGTATGTCGTCAGTAACCTGGAACGCCATTCCAAGGTTGTAAGAGAAATTCTGAAGACTTTCCCTTACCTCTACAGAAGCACCCGATGCAACCGTGGCTCCCAGTGCACAAGCTTCGAAGAATTTGGCAGTCTTGTTGCTTATTATCTGCAGATATGTCTCCTCTCGAAGGTCAATGTTGCCTAGGTTGACTGCCTCCAGTATCTGGCCCTCTGCAAGCCTGCTCGAGGCATCTGCCATAATTTTGGATACCGCAGGGCCATATCTTGAGCCAAGTTCGTAGGCCTTGGCAAAAAGATAGTCTCCAACCACAATTGCATTGTCTATTCCATATATACTGTTCAGAGTCGGCCTCCCCCTTCTTGTGGCGGCCTTATCAATAATATCGTCATGAAGCAGGCTTGCTGTATGGATAAGCTCATAACCTGCAGCCAGATCAAGAATGTTTCTATAATCGGCATCGGTACTTATCTGATAGGCAAGTATTGTGAGCAGGGGCCGGAACCTTTTCCCTCCAGCTTCAATGGTGTATCGGGACATTGAAAACAGGTCTTCCTGATCTGACTGAATAGCTTCCAGAAGCCTGGAATTGACCTCGGAGACTTTTCGGCCAAGTCCTGAACCCCATTCATAAAAATCCTTCATCAGCTCACTTTCCATTCAGAATTTTAACTATGCATTTAATTATTTTTGAAAAAAATCTTAACAGGGTACTTACTATTCAAAATTCAAAATTATCAAATAGATATGTTATTAAATGGGATTTAAAACGCTATAAGCTCAACGGGTCAGAGTGATTTCTATTGAGGAAACGTTTGACTCTCCCCTTTCACCCTGGAGTGTCTCTGTTGCCACCTTGATGGAGTCGTATTTGGCTTCATGAATGAATTTGTGCCTGGTAATCTCTGCAATATCCACAGCTTTGCTGATAGCTTTTCCCCTTGCTTTTATGACAATCCTGTCAACGTTGCTGTTGAACTGTGTCACAACAGCCAGTACGTAATTCATAGTAGGTTTTTTGCCAACGAAGATAATGTTTTCTTCAGCCATTGTAATCCCTTATTTTCCAATTGGACCTTACTATTTAACAATTACTCTGATTTACGGTCATGACGATTGTATGTCCTACATTCTCTGGAGAAGTTTATTTTAAATGACCATTAAAGCAAAATATGTTAACTCATCCTGATCAGAGTATCCGTGTTTCGGACACCATCTATCTCCCTAAGGCTATCGACTTTCTCATTCAGCTCTTCCATTGATTGGCAGTGGAAATGGAGAGCTATATCAAATCTGCCTGAAAATTCATATATTTCCTCGAACCTCCTTAGGAAATATTCCTTAATAGAATGACTCTTTTTTGGATCTATTCTGACAAATACAATGGCTTCTATTCCATCGTTTCTCGAGATTATTGTAAATTGCTTAATAATGTTGTTATCCCGGAGTATCTTAATTCTCTTGCGAATTGCCCCCTCAGAAAGATTCAGCCGCCGTCCGAGCTCAGAATTCGATATTCTGGAATTCATTCTCAGATTCTGGATGATCTTCCAGTCAATCTCGTCCACAGTCTCCTATAACTCCCGGTTTAATTTACTTTTCCAGCGATTTAAATGCGATTTCAAAAGAAGGAGCACTTAATTGATTTAAATGACGGTTCTTCTTGTTTTAGTCTGTAATCTATCAAAGATCTAGGAAATAGGTCATCTGTAGAGAGATTGACCCTTATTTTCATCGTAAGGCTGCCCTTTCCGGATCAGTTCCTTTGGCACCTTGTTCATCCGGATTATGTTTGTAGCCTGCACCATATAAAGCGGGAGCCCAGTATTAGGATCGTTTCCGCCCTTCATTATTGCCACTATTTCCATTTTAATCTGTATAACAGATCCGTCCTCCAGCTTCACGGTTATCCATTTTGGTTCTTCTTCTAATTCAAAACCTACAAGTTCACCTTTATCAGGCATGCCACCCTGAGGAATCATTGATACCGATTCCGGGGTTATATAAAAAGATAGAAGTGGACAGACAATTAATAGTTAATTCTTTTTTGGAATAAAAAATGGAAATGAGTATGGCTTATCTATAGTTAGAAAGTAGATGATATAGTGGGGATGATGCTCGTTTTATTTTGGGATTGCAATAGAGCTCGGTGAAAGTATGATAAAAATTACAACTGAATTTTGCTTAAGATATATGATCTTTCAGATGCATTCTGTTTAATGGATTTTGTAAAGGAGTACTTCTATTATGAACCTCAATTTTATACCACTGAATATTAGGCTGGAAGCTGAACTTTGGAACTATGCGGTTCCTTCAAGAGATGTCAGCGTTTTGATCTATTAAGAGCTAAGAAACAGAGCAACGTGACGATGAAAATGCCTTAAACTCCTGTTGGCTAGAAAATGAGGCATATGCCATAATATCATATGCTTGGATTTATTGTGATAATATAGATTTATAATTCAACCCATCTTCTTCTTATTCCGGGTACCTTGTCAAAATCGTTGTCTTCGTTCAGAATATCAACTAGGGATTCCCGCCTCATAGAAGATGCAATTAAAGCATCACTTGGTTTTGGACAGAAATGAATTATCTCTTTCGGAACTTGATAATCGCCTTCTTCGAGTGGGAGCATGGATGTGAATGGAAGAATCATAGAATCTATAAATTCAAGCGAAACCTCACCGGGAATTGAATATTTCTTCTTGGAAATATAAATTAACTCATCTAATACAATTAAGTTCATGGATGTTCTTTAGTTAGGAAGCTCTTTTTCATAGTGCTCTATGAATTCGTCAAGAACCTTTGAAGGCGTGTTCATGTAGATGAAGAAGTTCGTATCTATGAATAAGCCAGTCAAAATTCATCCTCTAATGAGTATTTTTTGGTCTCTCCCAGTTCTGGAGCTTTGGCTGCTTTCAAAGAAACAATAGACTGCTTGTGTTTTTTGCTTTTAACCTGAATGATTCTCTGTCAAACTTTCTAGAGGGTTTCATTGTAATTCCGTCATTTATATTAGATATTTATTCGTCTCCTTCTTCAATTCCTACTATCTCCATTATTGTCTTAGGTATAATTACATAGCCCTTTTTTCCAACTTTCAATTTCATAGTCAAACTAATTCACCAATAGTAAAACTAGGTTAACAATTAATTCATTTCTCTTGTTTAGAACGTCAAAACATGAAATAAACCAAGGAAGATAATGAAAATAATGATTTAAAATCGCTCTTTAAACTTTTATGTACCTGGATTAGTAAAAACTACTCATGCAACACAAAATAATACTATGTAGATTTGTGTTACAGGCATATACACCTATAACAAGAAAGATTTACACGCCAGTTATTCAGATATTTTCTTTACTCACTTGTCATGACATGAACATTACGATCGTATCTTGTATCTCAGCATTTTTAATATATTCCCGAAGTATAAACCGATTGATTGCGAGGGTAACAAAGCCTGGCCAACTGTGCAGGACTTAAGATTCTGTCTCGTAGGAGTTCGTGGGTTCAAATCCCATCCCTCGCATTTTGCAGTTATTTTTTTCAAAAACCTTGTATTATTTAATTGAGGCCCTCTTCAAAAAACCTATAATGATAATGAAAAACCGAAATCTTTAAGATCAGTTATAACTACAAATTTACTCTCCCAATTTTACCTTCACTTTACTTGTTGGAATCATAGATTTAATCTGACAACTCAAAAGATGTAGTTTCATTAAAATACAGACTAAAAGTACTATAAATAGTGTCTATTACTATATTATATCATAAACTATTTGCCTATTAGTTTAAAAATGATTAGACATAATGATTAAAATTTACAATGTAATTCAATTAATTTAAGCTAATATAATTTCTTAAATAGTCGAAAGCAATCATTAATATACAAGTGATTAACATTCAATTTACATTTGTATACAAATGTTGAATAGTTAATACTTAAATATTACAAAACCAGAAACATCTATAATATTTGATAACATCCATTGTGAAAATGAGGGACCCAAAACAGATAGACAGCGGATTAGAGGCTCTCGTTGTTGGAAGAAGAATTATGATTTTTCCTTTTCTCACTGAACTTGGCGACGAAATAGATTCAGTTGCAGCACCCTGCTCTGAAACCGGAGGAGGTGCATTGAAGCTTGTTACATCACCATTGATAGGTGAGGTCGTAAAGAATAGCAATCGCAGATTGAATCTTCGCCTTTCAGACTGGGACTGCATTTCAATAGAGTATGGAGATGTGAAAAATTTCGTCAAGCTTGCTGACAGAATTTAATTAATCAAAACTGGAATTATGTGATTACAAGTGGCATACTGCTGGAACTGTGAAAAGAAAATTGAGGGCGAATCCTGTCTGATGGGAGGTCATGAATTTGATCTTCCCTGTGCAAATGAGAGGATAGACAGAGCCAAGGAGCTATTGAACAGAATTATGCCCAATTTCCCTGGTTTCAATGGATTCGGACTGGGTTTCGAAAACCCTGAATTTTTCTGGTACATTTTCATTGACAACCGTGATCTGATTGAGCCCCTGAGAGGAGAATTTTCTGCAGCAGAAATAGGGATGAGCCTGTACCCAATAATATCTGATTTTATCAGGCCAAAGCAACCCATAAAAAATAACCCTGAGCAGAATTTCATAATTCAGGGAGGAATCTCTGTAGGAAACGTACCTTTTGATACCAGCGGAACACTCGGCTGCATTGTAAAGCAATATGATCGGAAATATATTGTTTCCACAAGTTCAGTACTTGGACCCCCAGGTTCAAAGATACACGATGAAATTTCCCAGCCTTCAGCTGAAGACAATAACAGGAAACTGAACATAATAGGGAAGCTTGACAGCGCAATACGCCCCAATGGAATAAGCAGAAACTATGTGGATGCGGCACTTGCACAGGTATACGGGCATGTTAACTGCACAGCCAGAATTAAGGATATTGGGAGGCCAACAGGATTCAGGAAAGCAACAATAGGAATGAATGTCAGGAAGTCTGGAAAGGTCACTGGTTACACAGAAGGAAGGGTCATAGCCACAGATGTTTCATTTCTCATTTATAGAGAACCAAACCTAGTTCTGATGGTGGATCAGTTCCTGGTTGCTTCCAGTGAGTCAGAATTCTGCTCATATGGGGACGAGGGATCATTCATCATAGATGGAAGGAACAACTTCCTGGGTATTCTTGTTCAATCCTACAAAGGCATGGCCCTTTGCTGTGATGGAGAATCTGCTTTTGAAAGACTTGGAATCTCGGACCCAAACTGCTTTGATGATCTTCCGGTAGAGGATTGAGGAATTGGATATATTACAGCAATCCCCGGAGATCATGAGGTGTACCATAGCATACGAGGTAAAGTCTCCTGCCCTCAGACTCACTGCCAGAAGAGAAGTCAGATTCCCTGTGATAACTTATTTTGGCCCTGATAAATTGATCTTCACCTACGTTATGGAAAAACAGGTAATAACAAAGGAGGGGTCCATAATGTTGAATAGACCCAATGTAAGAAAAGAGGGCTCCAATTACCTGATAAAGTCGTCTGAAGAAGAGTTTCGAAGATATTTTGACTTAGGATTCATATTTGCTATTGACTCAGCAGTTCTGGAGGTGCAGTACTTCAAAAAAGGATTCCTTTTTCAGCAAATCCTGTTCAGAAAACCTGATGTAAATGAGATTTCAGATTTCATGATGCGCATGCTGAAATTTGATTTTGCGGAAATCTTCCCTCAATCATTTGCCGGAATAAATGTTGCACATGACGAAATGCCCTCTATAAACGAAGAGCACCGCCTCAAAAGATACCGTTTGATAATTCCTCCTGAAAACCTGAATGACTTTCGTTCTCTTCCTTTAGGGCTGGAGGCTTTCCTAAAATATAATTCAACTGACGGTATTCCGAAGATCACCGTTTATCCCGAATATAATTCTAATTTTGAAAATCCCACTATTTATAAGGCCAGGTTTAGTGAGGAACTGAAGAAAAACAGTATTGTGAAAGATCTGAACCTGGCTATCATGAACAACATGATCCCAATGATCGGCACAAAATATGCTGTATCAGAAGATGGGATATTTTTTGATTTTCTTGTTCCATCTGATTTTTCGGGAACACTCAACAGGACATTAAGGCCATTTCTGGAGTGCGAGGCAGAAAAATCAATTTCAGTGTCCCTAATTAAAGGATTTGAGTAGGAATTGCATTGCCCGGATAAATTGGAGAAAACAGTCACAGCCCATTTTCATTTAGAAAATAACTACTTTTAAAGATACTTCTGATCTTTGAATATAAGGGCCGGAGAAGCATTTTTCCTGTTTTTCTGCGTACCAGCATGCAGTTAGAATCTCCAAGTCTAATTATATATAAGATAAAGAAATGATTATGCACTATTGAAGCGAATATTAATGGAACATCTGAGGTGCTATTTTGGGAGAGTATGAGAAAAATCTTAGTGAGCTGGCACTGAGAGTTATAGAATTCAACGAGAGCCACCCTGAGAAACTTCTCGGGCCACATCCGGTAGGTTCCGGTTCCTATATAATAAGGTCTTATCTTCCAAGGGCAAAGGAGGCTTGGATAGAAAATGCTGATGGTAAAATTGTAAGGAAAATGGAGAGCACCATAAACGATCCGCTTTTTGAATGCACGGTTGATTATGAGGATGCATCCAGCCCTTATCTTCTCTGTTTCTCTGATTCATCAGGGTATGTGGAAAGAAGGTATGATCCATATTTTTTTAAGTCAAAGACAGGTGACTTTGAAATATACCTTTTCAAGAAGGGGGAGCTTCAGGAAGCCTACGATACATTTGGAGCACATAAGGAATCGAGAGATGGTATTAAGGGTACAAGGTTTACAGTCTGGGCCCCCAACGCAGTTTCTGTTTCGGTAATAGGCAATTTCAACCACTGGATGCACGGTGCACATCCAATGACAAACATCAGGAATTCAGGGGTATGGGAAATATTTGTGCCTGGAGTCCGTGAAGGTGAGGTATACAAATACGCAATCAAGAGCTCGCTTGATTTTTCTGTTCGCGAAAAGACTGATCCCTTTGCGTTCAGAACTGAATTGAGGCCAAATACTGGATCCATAGTGACAACTCTTGACTACAAGTGGAAAAATAAAAAAATCAGTACCAAAAAGACAAATGACGGAAAATACAGTGTACCTATTTCAATTTACGAGGTTCACGCAGGATCATGGAGAAAGTCTTCTGACAGTAGCAGAATTTTCCCTGATTTCAGGGAACTTGCTGATACTTTGATCCCATATGTGAAGGAAATGGGCTTCACCCACATAGAGTTCCTTCCACTTATGGAACACCCCTTCGACGGTTCCTGGGGCTATCAGACTGTAAATTACTATTCACCCACATCCAGATACGGGAAACCTGAAGACCTCATGTTTTTCATTGACAGGTGCCACCAGGAGGGAATAGGAGTGATCCTTGACTGGGTACCAGCCCATTTTCCAGATGATGATTATGGGTTGTCCCTCTTTGATGGTACCCATCTGTTTGACCATGCTGATCCAAGGTTAGGTTTCCACCCGGATTGGGGTACAAGAATCTTCAATTATGCCAGGAATGAGGTGCGGAACTTTCTAATTTCATCTGCAATTTTCTGGCTTGAGAAGTACCACGCAGATGGTATAAGGATTGATGCGGTATCATCAATGCTTTACCTTGACTATTCCAGAAAGGAAGGAGAATGGATTCCAAACAGATACGGCGGAAGGGAAAACCTTGATGCTATTGAATTTCTAAAAAATCTCAATGATGTGATTCACACAAGAGATCCGGATGCCATTACCATTGCTGAAGAATCCACTGCATGGGGAGGTGTATCCAAACCCACCTCGGAGGGTGGCCTTGGATTCGACTTCAAGTGGAACATGGGGTGGATGCATGACACTCTTTACTATTTCTCCAAGGACCCCATATACAGGAAGTATGAACATGGGATATTGCCTTTCACAATATGGTACGCATTCAGTGAGCATTACATACTCCCTTTCTCACATGATGAGGTCGTACACATGAAAGGCTCACTTCTGAACAAGATGCCGGGAGACCAGTGGCAAAAATTCGCCAACCTCAGGGCCTGCATAGGTTTCATGTATGCAAGCCCCGGCAAGAAACTTCTATTCATGGGGAGCGAACTTGGGCAGGAACATGAATGGTCTGAATCCCAGGAGTTACAGTGGAACTCCCTTTCAAATGCATTTAATTCTGATCTGAAGAGAATGGTCTCTGACCTTAATTCCCTCTACATAAAGGAGAGTTCAATGCATGAGCTGGACAACGATCCTTCTGGATTTAGATGGATTGATTTCAACGATTCCTCACAGAGTGTCCTTTCATTCATTCGATTGGACAGAAAGGGAAATGGATTGATATTTGTGTTCAATCTGACTCCCATTCCCCGTTACAAATATGCCATAGGTGTTCCTGACACCGGATACTATGAGGAAATATTCAATACAGACAGTTCGGAGTATGGAGGAAGCAATGTCAGGAATAAGCATGCAGCTGTAGCTACAGAACATCCGATGCATGGTATGGAACACTCTATAGAAATTACACTTCCGCCACTTTCAATGATAATTCTCTGGAGGAAATTAAGATGAACAGAAGAAGCGACATTGTTATAGAAGAAGTAATGCCAGCAGTTGATAATGGCAATTTCCCAGCCAAGGCATCAGAAGGCTCCATACTAACTGTGACCGCCCGGATTTACAGGAGTGGATCTTCCAGAATCAGGGCCAGAGTCGCAAGCAAACACTCCTCGGATAGAAAATGGGAATATGCACCTCTTGAACCACTTGGGAATGATCTCTGGGCTGGAAAGATAAGCATACGGAAGAAAGGAAACTACAGTTTCAAAATCCAGTCTTGGGATGATGATTTCGGAACATGGAGAGAAGGGATCCTGAAATGGGCAGCTGCCGGAGAGGATGTGAAACAGGATCAGATAGCAGGTGTGCAGATGCTCAAAACATACCTGAGGAATACCAAAGGAAATCTCAGGACGAAGCTTTCCCAAATAATAAGATCAATCGAAACTGCCTCCTCCTCTTCACTTAAAGACATACTCACTGACTCGGATAATATTGAGACTGTCTATCTATGCCAGAGCCACCATGGGCTTGTCTCCAGCAGAACGTTTAAGGTTCTGTCAGAAAGGAAGGAAGCTTCATTTTCTGCATGGTATGAACTGTTTCCTCGGTCTCAGGGACAACCAGGAAGTGGGCCGGGAACATTTGCGGATGTGGAGAGACGGATTCCTGACATTAAGGAAATGGGCTTTGATGTGATATATCTCACACCAATTCATCCAATTGGAAAGACAAACCGGAGAGGCAAGGATGGTTCCCCCAGAGCCAAAAAAACTGATCCTGGCAGCCCATGGGCCATCGGTAGTGAACTGGGCGGACACAAGGACATAGATCCTTCTCTTGGAACTGTTGAGGATTTTTTGCATCTAGTGGAAGAGGCCAGAAAAAATGGGTTGGAGATTGCCCTGGATATAGCGATTCAATGCTCACCCGATCATCCTTATGTCAAAGAACATCCTGAATGGTTCTACAGAAGGCCGGATGGGAGCATACGGTATGCTGAGAACCCACCAAAGAAGTATTATGACATCTACCCTCTCAAGTTTGAAGGTCCCCACAAAAAGGCTCTCTATGAGGAGATGAAATCAATATTCCTGACCTGGGCTGAAAGGGGCGTGAGAATATTCCGTGTAGATAACCCGCACACAAAACCTTTTGAGTTCTGGGAGTGGCTTATAGGGGAGGTTAGAAAGATCTATCCTGACTGCATATTCCTCGCTGAAGCTTTCACCAGGCCCAGCGTCATGTACAGGCTTTCCAAGATCGGCTTCAGCAGCTCCTACACCTATTTTACATGGAGGAACTATGACTTCGAGATAAAGGATTATTTTACTGAGATATCTTCCGATCCATTAAGGGCCCATTTCAGGCCAATGCTTTTTCCAAATACTCCGGATATATTGCCGCCTGTCCTGCAGACCGGGGGCAGAGCTGCATTCAAAATGAGAGCAATCCTTGCAGCCACCCTTTCACCACTTTGGGGGATATACAGTGGATTTGAGCTCTGCGAGAACGAAGCGATTGAAGGAAAGGAGGAATATCTGAACTCAGAAAAGTACGAGATCAAAAAACGTGACTGGTTTGCACCCGGAAACATCCGAAAATTCATCTCAGTACTCAATCGGATAAGGAAGGAGAGCTCAGCTCTTATGGAGATAGGTAACCTTGAATTCCATACTACAAACAATCCAAACATAATCTTTTATACACGTAAATCCATTAAAACAGGAGAGACTCTTATGATAGCAGTTAACATCAACCCCTTTGAAACCCATCAGGCCACTGTGGAAGTGCCACTTGAAAAGGTCGGGATATGCAATGATCTTCCCTACAGGGTCACGG
Organism: Thermoplasmatales archaeon UBA447; assembly: GCA_002503205.1. Classification (GTDB taxonomy): domain Archaea; phylum Thermoplasmatota; class Thermoplasmata; order Thermoplasmatales; family Thermoplasmataceae; genus UBA447. The sequence continues at coordinate 22,826 of DARE01000074.1, forward strand.
ACCTCCTGACAGGTGCAACATATACATGGCAGGGTGAAAAGAACTATGTGCGGCTGATACCAGACGAGAGGCCGGCACACATCCTGAGAATCGGTGATTGAAATATCGGATGAACAGGACCCTCTGTGGTACAGAGATGCAGTATTTTATGAGGTACATGTAAAAACTTTTTTTGACTCTAATAATGATGGAATTGGAGATTTTACCGGCATCACCATGAAACTTGACTACCTTCGGGACCTCGGTGTTACCTGCATATGGTTGCTTCCATTTTATAAATCGCCTCTCAGGGATGATGGCTACGATATTTCCGACTATTACTCTATACAGCCTGAATACGGGAATCTCTCTGATTTCAAGGTGTTTTTGCAGGAGGCACATGCAAGGGGAATAAGGGTCATAGCCGATCTGGTTCTGAACCATATATCTGACCAGAATGCCTGGTTCCAGGAGGCCATCAGGAATCCACAGTCTCCAAAGAAGGACTGGTTCGTATGGAGCGATACTGAAGAGAAATACAAAGGGGTTAGAATAATATTTACCGATACTGAAACATCGAACTGGGCCTGGGAACCCCACGTAAAGCAGTATTACTGGCACAGGTTCTACAGCCACCAGCCTGACCTTAATTACGACAACCCCGAGGTGCGGGAGGAGATAAAGAATGTCATAAGATTCTGGTGCAAGCTGGGCATAGACGGGTTCAGGTGCGATGCTGTCCCATACCTCTTTGAGAGAGAAGGCACAAACTGTGAAAATTTGCCTGAAACCCATGCTTACTTCAAAGAGATAAGGAAACTTATGGATTCAGAATTTCCAGGAACAATATTGCTTGCAGAGGCAAACCAGTGGCCCAGTGAGGCAAAGAAATACTTCGGTGATGAGGATGAATTCCATATGGCCTTCAATTTTCCCCTTATGCCCAGAATTTTCATATCCCTTGCCAGGGAGAATGTTCTCCCCATAATCAACATTATAAAGGAAACGCTTCCAATACCTGCGACCTGCGACTGGGGCATTTTTCTGAGAAACCATGATGAACTCACACTTGAAATGGTATCCGATGAGGACAGGGATTTCATGTACAGTGAATATGCCAAGATACCAAAGATGAGGCTCAATTTGGGAATAAGGCGGAGGCTTGCACCACTTGTTGATAATGATCGTGCGAGCCTGGAGCTTCTCTATGCCCTGATTTTTGCAATTCCCGGATCTCCAATAATATATTACGGGGACGAAATAGGAATGGGTGACAACATCTATCTTGGTGACAGGAATGGTGTCAGAACCCCAATGCAGTGGTCATATGATAGAAATGCTGGTTTCTCCAAGGCCGATAACGAGGCTCTCTATGCTCCTGTTATCATAAACCCGAATTTCCATTATGAAAGTGTAAATGTTGAATCTGAATCCAGGCTCCCTACCTCGCTTCTCAACTGGATTAAAAAGATGATAAGGGTAAGGAAAAAATTCACAAAGGTGCTTGGGAGGGGTGAAATAAGGTTTCTGGAGCACAATAACAGAAGGGTTCTTGCCTATATACGGGAATATGAGGGGGAGAAGATGCTATGCCTTTTCAATATTTCCAGGAAACATACTTTTGTGGAACTTGATCTTAGGGAGTTCGCGGGAACAAGGCCTGTGGAAGCCATAACGGAGGCAGCCTTCCCCTCGATTGGTGAATTGCCTTATTTCTTCACGCTTCCACCGAAGTCATTCTTCTGGCTTTCTCTTCTTGATCCGTCTGAGGTTAAGGGAGAATGGGAAACATGAATATAGGAGACAGCGAATTCATTGAAAATAAGATAATTCCTGAACTGGCAAGGAGGATACCTGCAACCAGATGGTATGCTGAGAAGTCGGTAAGGGACCCGGAATTTTCAATATTTGACATGCTGGTTCTTGATGAATGCTCCACGGTTTATCTGATAATCGAAGTCAAAACAGAAGGTTTCAGGAAAAATCTATATTCAGTGCCTGTCCAGATAGGAGTGGAGCCAAAGGTACCGAATCCACTTGAATTGGAAATATTTTACATGGGCCAGAGTGTTATGATCTCTGACGCACTCTACTCAGAGACATACTGGGATTCGTTCCGCAACTTTCTCATAACAGGGAAAAGGCTGGAGACAATGCACGGATCATTGATTTTTGAGCTGGAGGACACGGGTGAGAAGCACCTCCATCCCACAGTAAGGACCGTCAGGGTTATTTCCTCTGAACAGAGCAACAGCTCCGTTGTAATCAATGATGACATGATTTTCAAACATGTGAGGAAAATAGTACCCGGAAACAACCCGGACTATGATGTCCCATCCTACCTGTGGTCAAATACAGGCTTCCGCAACACACCGAAACCTGTGGGAAAGGTCACATATCTTAGAGATGGTGTTACCTACCATATCGGTTCACTTTCACTCTTCCTGAAATCATCGAAGGACTGCTGGACATATTTCAGCGATCTTCTATCTGCAACTCTCAGAAATATAACCGGGGAGGAGGCTCCAGAGAAAGTGCTTGAGATACTTAAGGGATGCAGGAGAATTGGGGAGATAACCTCTGAACTTCACACTGCTCTGACTGAAGAAAGCAATATACCTGATTTCGGGCCATCTAAAATTGTCCCCACTGATGTATATGACTGGAAAAGCGAATACATGTCACTGATAAAGCAGTTTTTCATGGCCTGGGACCACATGCAACCAAATGATGTTAAGGAAAGGTTTGACAGGCTTGTTAGAAGGGAGGAGTTCAGGAAGTCACTGGAATCCATTGCCGATAACATAGATCTCCTTAAGGATGGCACAAGATACAAGATAAGGATTCACGGAGATTACCATCTGGGCCAGGTGTTATGGACAGGGGAGGACTTCATGATAATTGATTTCGAAGGGGAACCCATAAGGACCCTACAGTACAGAAACTCCAGATTCTGCCCCCTTAAGGATCTTGCCGGAATGCTCAGGTCTTTTGATTATGCTGTAAAGAACAGCCTTCTCTCAGTACCAGCCTCCGACATGACAGAAAAATTCTCAAAAAGGCTGCTTGATGAGATGGCAAATGAATTTCTAAGGAGTTACCTCCAGAACAGTAATTCCACACTGCCTGTTTTACCCAGTTACCCCGGTGAATTCAGAAAGATCCTTACTTTTTACGAGGCTGAAAAGGCCATCTATGAATGCCTTTATGAGATGGGGAGCAGGCCGGCGTTCCTTCAAATACCGCTGGAAAAACTGCTGGAACTCGCCGGATAGCGGTAAGAATAATAAGCACGTCCTGATAATGCCACACACTTGATTGGTAGATTATCCATGGTAAGGCTGGGAACACCATACCCTCAGGGTGCAACCTATGACGGTACCGGGGTTAACTTTGCAATTTATTCAGAAAATGCCACTTCTGTCGATATAGATTTGTTCAGGAGGGCTGAAGACTCAACACCCTATGAGGTAATAACGCTGAAAGAAAGGGATAATTTTGTATGGCACGGCTTTGTCTCCGGTCTGGATCCGGGAAGCCTTTATGGCCTCAGGGTTGATGGACCATACAAACCAGAGGAGGGCTTTAGATTCAATAAAAATAAGCTTCTCATTGATCCTTATGCACGGGCTATAACCAGCAACATATCATGGGACAACTCACTTTTCGGTTATGATCTTGAGCATCCAGAGAAAGATCTATCATTCAGCAAGTCAGATGATGCGGGGTTCATGCCCAAATGCATAGTTGCTTCCAGAGACTATGACTGGAGGGGTGACCAGAATCCACAGCTCCCCTGGAACAGGACGATAATATACGAGACTCATGTGAAGGGAATAAGCAAGCAGAGAGAGGATATTGAGCCGGAACATCGTGGAACTTACAAGGGGCTTGCATCCCCCAGAATGATCAGTTACCTAAAGGACCTTGGAATAACGGCAGTTGAACTTCTTCCGGTCCATCATAAGGTAGAGTCCAAGAATCTCATAGACAAAGGTCTTCATAACTACTGGGGCTATGACACAATAGGGTATTTCGCCCCTGACTCCCGTTACTCCACAATTGGGCTTCCAGGATCTCAGATCAATGAGTTCAAGGACATGGTCAGGGCACTTCATGAAAACAATATAGAAGTGATACTGGATGTTGTGTACAACCACACAGGTGAAGGGAACCACCTTGGCCCTACACTGAGCTTCAGAGGGATTGATAATTCCACCTACTACAGGCTCAGCATGGAAAACAGGCGCTTTTACAATGACTTCACCGGGACAGGGAACAGCCTGGACGCAAGGCAGCCCCAGGTGTTGCAGCTTATTATGGACAGCCTCAGGTACTGGGTCCTTGAGATGCATGTGGACGGTTTTCGCTTTGATCTTGCTGCCACTCTTGCCCGGCAGCTGCATGATGTGGATCAGCTTTCTGCATTCTTTAACATAATTCATCAGGACCCAGTTATCTCAAGGGTGAAGCTGATTGCAGAGCCCTGGGACGTTGGACCCGGAGGATATCAGGTTGGCCAGTTTCCCACACTGTGGGCTGAATGGAACGGAAAATACAGGAACAGCATGCGAAGGTATTGGAAGGAAAAGGGTGCCGACATCGGGGAATTTGCAACCAGAGTATCCGGTTCGCCTGACCTTTATGAGACCAACGGGAGAAAGCCCCATGCCAGCATAAATTACATAACTTCACATGATGGCTTCACAATGTATGATCTTGTCTCATACTCAGAAAAGCATAACGAAGCTAATCTTGAGGGCAACAGAGACGGAATGGATGAAAATTTTTCTGAGAACTTTGGCGTTGAGGGTGACACTGATGATCCAAAGATAATGAGAGAGAGGCTCAAAAGGATGAGAAGCCTCATAATTTCTCTGCTCACATCCCAGGGGGCTCCAATGATTCTTGGTGGAGATGAGATGTGCCGTTCCCAGAAGGGTAACAACAACGCCTATTGCCAGGATAATGAGGTGAGCTGGTACAGCTGGGATCTGAAGGATTACAAGAGGGACATGCTGGAATTCACAAAGAAGATGATAGGAATCCGCCTGAAATACCATGTCCTCAGGAGGAGGAACTTCTTCCATGGAAGGATCATGGCAGAGAACGGGTCCATCAAGGATGTTGTCTGGCTTGCCCCGGACGGGCATGAGATGACTATTGATGACTGGAGGAACAACACCAGTTCCGGTGCAATAGGTGTCCTTCTTTCAGGGCTCGGCATAGAGGATACAGGATACGATGAGAAGATACTTGAGGATGATCTGCTGCTTCTATTCAACCCAACGGATAAGGCTGTAGAATTCAGGGTTCCAACAGCATGGAAAGGGCAGGAGATACTCATAGATTCTGTTCCGGAGAACCTGAACCGTTACCCCATAGCTATGGACTGGAAAGTAATCACTCTGGAGCCGGGCTGTTCAGCAATTGTCAAGGAGAAAAAATACTAAAGGTAGACAAGGACCCCTTTCTTCATGAAAACACCTTCTCCGGATGAGATCAGGCAGCTTCCATCCATTGTGGATGGCAGATCATAAAGAATCTCCCTAACATGATCAGGGAATGGGATGTTCTCCTCAAGAAAACTGGCAGCCAGCTTGAGGCCCGTCCGGTATGAAACCATGATTGGTTTTGTTCGTTCACTAACAGCGTAATCTGATGTTCGTCCAGAAACATATCTTTTTCTGAGGCCAATAAGTCCTCTGTAGAGGTCCAGGGATTCCTGGCCATCGCTGCTCTTTTGCTTTTCCCACCCGATTTTTGAGCTCAGGAAAGTTTCAGGATCGTTTGGATCAGGAATATTTTGCTGCCATCCGAATGATTCGAATTCCTTTCTTCTCCCATCAAGTATTGACATTGCGATATCTCTATCATTTGTGTCAACAAAGAATAGAAATGGGTTTGTCTCTCCGTACTCCTCTCCCTGAAACAGCATGGGAGTGAATGGGCTGAGCAGCGTAAGGGCAGCTGCCTGCTTTGCCGCTTCTTTTCCTGCCAGAGTTATAAGCCTTTCTCCGAAAGCCCTGTTGCCGATCTGGTCATGATTCTGGGAGCATACTACCAGCCTTGATCTGTCTGCCTCACCAAAATTTGTCCCTCTTGTCTTCTTAAGATGCTGGGACCACCTGCCATTGTAATCAAATCCATGCTTAAGAGTTCGGAGCAGGTCTTCCGGGGCCCCGTAATCCATGTAGTACGATCTACTCTCACCGGTGAACAGTGTATGAAGAGAGTGATGAAAATCATCGTTCCACTGTGCATTTAATCCGTAGCCGCATTTATCATGCTTTTCTGTAATTTTTAGGTCATTCTGGTCTGTTTCCGCTACTGCAACTATCCTTCTCCCCAATTTTTCTGTAAGATCTGAAAAAATGCTGCCAATATCCGCCAGTATATGCCTCGGGGATGTATCAATTATCCCATGGACTGCATCCAGCCTCAATCCATCGAAACCGTAGTCTTCAATCCAGAAACGGACATTTTCAAGTATGAATCGTCTCACAGAATCCGAATACGGGCCATCCAGGTTGAAGCAGTTACCCCATGGTGTCCTGTGCCAGTTTGAATGGAATGGCCCGAATCTATCCAGATAATTTCCGATAAAACCTGAATGATTGTAGACGACATCAAGAATTACTGCAATCCCTCTGCTGTGAAGATATGACACAGTATTCCACAGATTCTCAGGGCTTCCGTAACACGATGCCGGAGAATAAATATAAACGCCATCATAACCCCAGTTTCTGGTGCCGAAGAACTGAGCTACCGGCATTATCTCAACAGTATTTATTCCAAGATCAATGAGATGATCAGCAATATGACTTATACCAGAATAGTTACCAGACGGGCTTAATGTTCCAACATGGCATTCATAGATCACCATGTCCTTGAGATCAATCCCTTTCCAATCACTGTCCAGTGACCTGAAATTATCAGTGTCTATAAACTGGCTGAGACCATTGATGCCGGATGGCATGAATCTTCCAGCAGGGTCAGGGAAAGGCCCTTCCCCATCAAGAATGAAACCGTAGAGGGAACCAGTTCTGTTTCCGCTTAGGGACACCTCCCAGAATTCTTCTCCGTCTCTTTCCATTTTTACCTTGGTTCCGTCGATATTCAGAAATACTTCCCTGGCTGTAGGTGCCCATACTCGAAATGAGGTCTCATGATCCAGTATGGCTGGCCCGAAACTGTATCTTCTTTTCCTGCTTGTAATGCTCATTCCAGTGACATCTCCTCCTCAGGTTTCCCAAGTAAGATGTCCACAGGAAACCCGCCCATCAGATCCTTCAGGTAAATGATTTTTCTAGGTATGGTAACTTTCCTCCCACTGATCAGGCTCTTATATTGTCCACCGAGATTTCCAAAGTCAGTTCTCATATCATCCCAAAGCTGGCTGAAATCCATGGTTTCATCCTGAATAACTGCCCCTGTGTGTAGCGGCAAAATAACTATGATCGCATAGTCGCCGAATCTTCTGGCGTAAACTAGAGTATCATCCGCCCTGAGTCCGGAAGGGATAACCGGAACATATGAACCAAAGCGGAACAGATCTGGCATATTTTTCCTGAGGTTCAGAATTTTCTGGATCAGATAGAGCTTGAGAAAAGGGAATACAATGTCGGCGAGTTTGGCGGTAAAATCTTCAAGGCTGTATGCATCAGGAAGAGAATCGAGTTTAATTGACAGATCTTCATGGTCAACAGGCCTCCTGTTGTCCGGATCCACGAAGCTGTAGTCCCAGCCCTCTGAACCCCTGTAAATGTCAGGGAAACCTGGAACTGTAAGCTTAAGGATCGTTTGCGCAACAGAATTCAGATATCCCGGTATTGAAATTCTCTTCTGGAATGATTCCATATCAGAGAGGAACTGTCCATTCTTTGACTCATCAAGTATGTCCGAAAGAAATGTCTCAAAATTGGATTCATATTCAAGGTCGGGCTCATACCACTCTGTTGTTCTTCCACCTTCACGAATTATTTTCCTGAGATAGTCATGTAGCCTTTTCACATATTCAGAATCACTGGAAGAGCCCGGAGGGGAACCTGCGAGGACCTGATATATGAGATACTCCTGATTCTCCACGGGGCACCTTACACCATGGTAAACCCTCAGAAAACGGGAGTTCATTCTCATCCATCTCCTTACTGAATAGTTCCAGAATTCAGGGTTATCCTGGATTGCATTAATCCTTGCCCTTAGATCCTCTCCGAACTTTGTGTCATGGGTTGAGGTAAGGTTCATGCTGTCAGGAATCTGGGACATTCTTATCTGTATGCTTTCATGAAACTCATCTGGGGATATGTAATCAACAAAGGGATCGTTACCAACCTCATTTCTTGATATTAACGGATTATGAACATAAAAAAGCCTGTCTTCAATGGATTTTGCATAGAAGGCAGGCTCATACTGCTGCATTCTGACCCTTGGATCCCTTTCCTTGATTGTGCCATGTTCCATTAGGTATTTCGACAGTGCATCAAAACAAGTTTCTCTGGAACCCAGGTTCATTGAGGACTTCCTTAATGCAGACCTTATTACCTCTATGTCCTTTTCCCATTGTCTCCCCTTCCTTAGGTATGTTCTGTAAACCGGCATCTGGATGATGTACTCCCTTAAGCTGCGGAAGAGAGACTTGAAAGTTATATCATGCCCATAATCTCTTCTCTTTATATCCTCATAGATCTGAGAAGTTATGTTGATGAGATCTCCATAGAGTTCCCTGTCAAGGATTCCTTCCTTTGATTCCCTGACTATTTCTTCAGAACCCCTGGCTGTACTGACAAGAGAACTGTAAATCTTATTCATTGCAATTGAACTTTCCCTGTCCGACTGGAGAGCGTTGCAAAGGAAGAGAAAATCATAGCCTGTCGTTCCTTCAATTGGCCATTTCTGGTTTATGGATTCTTTGTAAGACAGTACTTTTTCCACTATAACAATGAGATCAGGGAATCTCCTGCGCAATTCCATCAGATACTGATATGGATCATATATTCCGTCAATGTGGTCAAGCCTGACCCCGTCAATGAGCCCCTCACTTATGAGTGAATAGAGTTTCCCAGATATGAAATGTATATTTTCAGTGTCAGAAGAGTTGATAGTAATCAGGCCATTCACGTTGAAAAAACGCCTGTAATTGACCTCATGGTTCGTGCTTCTCCAGTTTCTCAGTGTGTAATTCTGAGAATCCAGGAGTTCCATCTTCTGAATATCAGTAATATCAATCTCCTGTTCCACATCCAAAGTTTTCGATGATTTTTCTCCACTTTGGCCTACACTGCTGCCATTAAGCATATTGTTTAGCAACTCAATAGAACCGGCTGATAGTGGAAGGCGGTGGTCGTAGTACTTTAAAGCATATCTGTCTCCCTTCCTCACAAGAGATATCTTTTCCAATTCTCTCACATAGTCGTCTGAGAGTATGGGGCAAACTATCTTCCCATTGAAAAATGGACTGTCCCAGTCTATATCAAAAAGATTTCTGTACTCAGATAGGCGGCCTTTTTCCAGAATGTCATAAAGATACACATTCTCAGTGGAAAATGCCATGTGGTTCGGGACAAAATCCTGGATCCATCCGATTCCGTTATCCATAAGGCTCTTGCGAAGTCTTCGGAAACCGTCCTCGCCGCCAAGCTCTTGGTTAATCACATCAGGATTTACCACATCATATCCATGAGTGCTGCCTTTCGTTGCTTTCATTATGGGGGATGCGTAAACATGGCTTATGCCGAGCCTTGAAAGATAAGGTATTGTCTTTTCGGCATCTTCGAATGTGAATTTCTCGGAAAACTGGAATCTGTATGTCGCCGAAGGTACTTTCAAATTTGTCCCATCTTTAATGGTATCCCATATTTATCTCTTGGCAATAGGGTTTCCCTAAGGGATATTTTACATACTATGGAAAACAAATTAAATTTGCACTCAATAAGGGAAAGTGTCTTCAAGCGCTGACCCGTCAATTCTTGTTGAGAACCTTGTCAAGTCTTACGACGGCAGAAAAAATGCTGTGGATGGCCTCAGCTTCAGTGTTGACAGGGGAGAGATATATGGTCTACTTGGTAAAAACGGGGCGGGAAAGAGCACAACTATAAAGGTTCTGACAACTCTGGTCCCTCCTACCTCCGGAAGAGTTTCCATATCAGGTATAGATGTGGTAAAGAAACCGAACCTCATAAGAAAGATCATAGGGGTGGTTCAGCAGGAAGAGGCCTTTGATTTTACCACTGTTGAACAGAATTTCAAAATATACGGCATGCTATGGGAAGTGCCCAGGGAGACCGTTAAGGCAAGGACTGAGGAACTCATTGAACTTTTTAATCTTACAGAAGTTAGGAGGAAGAGGGTCTTTGAACTTTCCGGAGGACAGAAGAAAAGGCTCCAGGTTGCCAGAGAATTCATTCATGATATGGAAGTGCTCTTTCTTGATGAGCCGACTGTGGGTATGGACCCAATAATGAGGAGGTCAGTTCTGGATTTCATTTCTAACAAGGCAAAAAATGGCCTGACAATACTCTTTACCACCCAGATTCTTGAAGAGGCTGATTATATATGCAGGCGGGTGGGGATTATTGACCGTGGAAAGCTGGTGGCTGAGGGCAGCTCGGATGAACTAAAGAACAGATACGGCGCCTCAAAGAAGCTTTCAGTCAGAACTTCCAGAGATCTGAGTGAGTCAGAAATAAGTGAATTCAATGGGCTTATGAGCTCCATAGAGGACGTTGATGATTTCAGCGTTGGAAGAAACGAGATATGGGCAATGGGAAAACAGATGAACAGAGTAATGAATGAAGTCATGAGAAAGATGGCTGCCATGTCGATTGATGTGGAACAGGTGAACATGGATACACCCTCCCTTGATGATGTTTTCCTGGATGTGGTAAAAAGATGAGGATACCCGCATTCATCAGGCTTACCATAAGGAATGTACGGGTTAACACAGATCCGGGCACAATGCTTTTCATGCTTGGTCTGCCGGCACTGTATCTTGTGGTTCTTGGTATAATGTTTCAGGGAATTATTCCCTCGATTGACATAAACAGTTCTTCCATTTCATATACAAAGTTCCTTGCGCCCGGAATTGTTGGAATGCAGGCATTTACAGCCGGAAACATTGGCGGCGGAATGCTCTGGTCTGACAGAAGGTGGGGGATGTTCGAACAGCTCCTGGTAGGACCTTTCAGGCGATCGGAATACCTTTTGGGAATCATGGTTGTTTCCATAATATTCTCATTAGGAGGCAGTGCTATTATGATCGCCCTGGCAATATCCATATCCGGATCATTTGCCTTCACCGCAGTGTCTGCAGGGTATCTTATCCTGATCCTCGTTGCAGGGACAATATTCTTCTCATGCCTTTTCCTCATAATATCAATTGTTGTAAGGACTATGCAGGCCTATAACACAATTACTATTTTTCTCTTTTTCACCCTTGATTTTGCCAGCACTGCATTCTATCCCCTGACATCAAAGACACCGCTTGCACTGAGGGCAGTCTCGGATATCAATCCCCTGAGCTATGTTGCAAACGTTGTAAGGGATGCAATGGTTTATGGGGTATCCGCACAGACAGGATATCAGACCCTGATTGTATTGCTCCTTATGTTCGTGTTCTTCGGAATATCGCTATATCTTTACAGAAATGTGCAGACAGGCCTCTGAAATGCATTGCAAAGGATGAACGTACATTAGTGGAATCCACAACTGACAACTGGGCCAGAGATTATGCGGCATATTCAGGCGAAGGATAGAAGATCGTTGTGATGGAAGTTCCTGTGGAGGATGTAAGCACCCCCAAACTTCCAATACATGAGATGCCATATTCAAGGCTGCAACATCTCTTTAGGTGGGAAAATCCAGGAGTCATATTCAAATCATAGTCTAAACGCTATTCTGTCCAGGTTGGACTCTCTTTGGATTTTACTTCAGGGCTAATTCCAGTGCATACCTCAATGGGTGGCCTAGGTAGGAGAAATCAGAGTGAAACAGATGGCGAATAGAAAATATTGACCTTGTTATGAATAATGAAAATTTGCCGATAATCGATGTTTCATGGGGATTGTGCGGATACATATACAATGGAATGAAAAAGAAGAAGATTGGAGACCATTCCCTGTTAGGGAGAAAAAAAAGATATCCAGGTCAAATCTTGGTAGTACCTTGCAAATTAGGGAAACCAGCTTAAACTGAAGCATGTTCCGTCAGCTAAGGTTCAGCGGATCTTGAACCTAATATTTTTATATTTTTTCAAGTATTTGGAGGGAGAAATGGAATGCGGCTTCTAAAGATAGGGATTCTCATAATTGCCGTAGGATTTCTTCTACTTGTTTCAGGTGTCACAATAAATCCTAATTTTCATAACATTTCCAGTACCACGATTACAACTGCAAGGTTCCATCAACTTACCCGCTATGACAACGGATTTTATGTAACAGAAATACCATCCAATATGACTTCACAGGCCACAGACTGGGATATAATAGTGAACCCAAATTCTGATGGGCCCGGTAACGTATCCTGTTTAATTCCAATGAAGGATCTCTCTAACCTCAGCTACTACACACTGCATAAGTTTGGGATAAAGCCTTCAAACAATGATTCGGCGAGTATATGGTTCAATAATGTCCCTAAAGGTTCCTATGCGTTTGTTGAAGCCCAAAACAATTCACTGGGATTGAGCATTGTTCCGGAGATACCACTGGACGTTGGGGGCATACTTGCGTTTGCTGGAGCAGTTCTGATCTTCTCTGGTTTTGTCATCACCATCATTGCGATTGTTGACAGGAGAAGATAGTTTAGAAATGAGGTAGAAAACTGAAATATGACTATCTCAGGCGTTGAATTTAAAAACTGCAGAAAGGTCCGGCGTAAATTTTGTTTTTCACATAAGGAGGCGCCCATTTGAGGCCACAATGCTGAAAAACGGAGCCTCCATCTATTCTTGCCAGGACTTCTTAGGCACTGTGACCTTGGGACCAATGAGGTTTATCTGTATCCGAAACCGCAGGAAACCGTTGAGGAATTAAAATCGAAAATGAAAGTATTTTTCGGATGGATAAGAAGGAGCTACGCATCAACGAAATGAAGGACCTAATATGACGCCGCTGGTCGGATTCGAACCGACGACCGCTCGGTTAACAGCCGAGTGCTCTACCAGCTAAGCTACAACGGCAGGCTGAGAGTGGAGAGTCCAACAATTATCTTAAGATTTTCGCTGTACTTTCAATCACGTGGGTTTTATCACCACTATGTTAAAGCCGGGCATGCCTGAATTGGTCCGGATGTCCTGGCAGGGTCCCCCTGTTTCCTCTCTGTCCCGCACCCCTTCAGCATCGATAGTTCAGGATACCGTTGCTCCCTTCCGGTCCTGGCGGGATTTCCTGGCAAACCAGAGGCTGAGATTCCTTCGATTCCCAACCCATGGACCTACGATCCAAAGGGACAGAACTTCATTGCCTCCACAGGGCCTGACAGAAGTCCGGTTGGCCGCTCCAGGCTGTCGCCCCCGCATATAGACTTCAGGTAACAGAGAGTGCCTGACTCCCCGGCCTAGCCCGGCTCTTTGAAATGAATAACTTATTATAAAACGTTTGGTGAGTCACCTTCCTGACTCTGAACTGAATGGAAAGGCATTTTACTTCCCGAATTATAGGAAACTGTGGAAAGTGTCCCTGATAGTGTAATCTCTGAAATTTTCAGAGATCAGTTCCCTGAAACGGAAATATCTGAGATAAGGTTGTTCTCCAGGGGATGGAACAGCATTCTTTATAGTATCAATGGAAAATACATAATGAAATTTCCCCGGGACATTCAAGCATCACATGAACTGGAGATGGACATGTATATAACTGAAAGGATAAGGCCATACATCAATGGAATACAGATTCCACATTATATCCACAGGCACTATCACAATTCTCTTCTCACCGGGATTTATGGGATCATAGAAGGGGAGCCACTTATCCAGCCAGATCCTTCGCATTATGGGAAAGGAAATCTGTTCAATGAACTGAGTAGCCAGGAGAGAAAGACAATTGCAGAATCCCTTTCGGAACACCTGAGAAGAATAAACAGGATACCGGAAGATATTTTCAAGGACTCCAGAAATGAAAGAAAAGGAAAATGGGTTAATGCATTCAAAGGGATGCTGGATGAATACCGCCAGTCATGCATTCAGTATTTTCCACAGCATCTGCAACATGAAGTGGGATCATTTCTGGACAGCTCCTTCAGATCAATAGATAAGGATTCATTCAAGGAAGTACCAATTCATGCTGATTTTGGAGGCTGGAACATACTTTACTCCAGAAAAGAAGGAAAAATTACGGGAATCCTGGACTGGGGAGGTATGATTGTCGGCGATCCTGCCTATGACATATCAGAACTTATTGTCTCATTTGGTCTGGATTTCGCAGAATATGTCGTATGTCTTGCATACAGGAATGATTTGAATATAATTGAAAGAAGTATTGTATATGCCAATCTTGCTGGTTTTCTCGACATATCTTATGGAATAAGGCTTCATAATGATTCACTCATAGCCTCCGGGATAAGAATGATTTTGAATCAATTGTGAGAATTCAAAACAGATTCAGGTACGATTCATGAAAATTGACCTGCAAACATTCCAAACAAAAATTGCCTGTTTATTTGAAGATTAATAAAACTTAAGAATATAACTGCTATACAGAGTTGTCAGTTCGGGGAGCTTCGAAAGAGGCTGAGAGGACCGTAAGGTCGACCCTTGGAACCTGATCCAGGTAATGCTGGCGGAGGGACTGAGATGATTGTATCAGACATACATTGTGTCAAAGCGGAATTGGATTGCTATAGTGTTTTTCCCTTAAATTACGGTGTTTCCAAATGAATCCTGCGAGGAAGTCACTGGTTACATCAACTTTCAGCGGGATGTTCCTCTGGGGGGTTATTGCTTCAATAGCGCCCCTTGGAAAGAGCTGGCCCTTTGTCCCGGATACAGGCATATTCAGGATCCTACTGGTTGTGATAGGGCCGTCCTTTTCACTTTTCGGAAGTTTTCTCATGGGTTTTGTGTCAGATTACATCGGAAGGAGAAAGATATTCATAGCAACAATAGCCCTGTATTCAATTGGCCTTGCTGTAATATCCCTTTCATATTCGGTTTTCTCCCTTCTGTTTGGGATTGCTCTCTCCCATTTTGGGGTTGCCGGGGAGGAGATCCCTACCATTTCACTTCTGGCAGAGGACAGTACGAAAGAGTCCAGAGGTTCTTTAGTAACAAACGGGATGAACTTCAGCAACATCGGCAGTGCATTCATCGCCGGTGTATTCCTTTTCATTTCGCTGGGAAATTTCCCTCTGCTTTACCAGAGGCTTGCGATTGGGATTATGGCCATTCTTCTTGTGTGCCTCATCATCTATTCCAGAATCAAACTGCCGGAATCATTCAGATGGCTCGGTGTGAAGGGGAGAGAGAAAGAATCGTCCCAGCTCTCAAAGGAGCTGGATATTGAAACTTCTGACAATGAGGGCAACCATCCAAGCATGCCCTTTTCTCTGAGATATTTTGTGCTGGGAAGCATGGCCCTTTCACAGTACCTTACTTTTGGGCTGATGGCCTATATAATACCATATTATGAGTTCTCATCGGCGACAAAGATAGATTATCTTGTTTTCTTCGGCCTACTGGGGGCATCCATAGCGGGACCGTTTGCTGGCAGACTCATATCCTCTGGAAGAAAACTATTCACGCTCCTGTCCTTTGCAGGAGGCCTTTTTTCTGTACTGATAATCCTACTGGTAGTGAACTCTCTGGGAAACCTCTTGGTTTATGTGCCGCTGCTTTTTGTAAACATGGTATTCAGTGAGTTTGCATGGGCAGCCAGGACTACACTTGAGCCAGAACTATTCAGGACTGGAACAAGGGGACGTGGTATTGCACTTGTCAGAGTTATTCCTATGGTTGCCTATCCAATTACCATAGTGCTATTCGCGAACTTCAGCCTGAGGCAGGAAATAGTCTCCAATATAATACTGTGGATAATAGGCCTGGCTGGAGCGTCAGTCTGGTTCTTCTACGGATACGAAACGAAAAAGATGGAACTGGATCACAGGCCAGAATCATCAGGCATTTGAAAAAAAAGGATTAAGGATCTACTGTTCCTCTTCCATATTTTTGGCGTATATCCCTACAATCTCCTTGAATCCAAGTTTTTTGTAGAAATTCAGGGCAATAGGGTTTAGCGATGGAAACTCCGCAGACACAAGACCAACCTTCCTCCTGGCAAATTCTCCATTCATGTAGTCAAGCATAAGCTTCCCCGCGCCTGTCCTCCGGTACTCGGGCATAACGTAAAAATCCATTATTCTGGCCTCTGTCTTTGGAAGGTAATAGAGTCTTTTGTTGAAATTAACACGCATTACCCCTACAACCTTTCCTGAGATCTCGGCCACTATGTCAGTACATTTTTCTCCCTCTTCAAGAGATTTTTTCAGTTGATCCATGATCTCGGCTTGGGCATCCGGAGATACCTCGAAAAGCGGGTCAAATTCTCCATTTAGCTTCTTGAGCCTTAGTATCATGTCAGTCACAGGCTCAAGGTCTTCTTTCTTCATCTTTCTTATAACCGGCTTAGTTTTCAATTTTATTACCTCCTGGAAGTTCTTTTATCAGTCGTTCCTCCATCAGTTTCATGTAAACACGTCTGTTTTCTTCTATCAGGTCATGGGCAGTTCTGTAAAAACCTTCCCTTGAATTGTTCTTTCTGGCAAGTCCCATCTCCACTGTCTTGGATGCCACTGCTGCTGCCACCGCAGGGTATAGCTCCCAGTCATCCATGGTGGGGACAATCTTCTCAGCATCCGGATCCTTGACGAAGTTCGCTATCTCATATGATGCAGCAACCATTATCTTGAAGTTGACACCCTTGGCCCTAGCATCAAGGACTCCACGGAATACTCCCGGAAATACAAGGCTGTTGTTTATCTGGTTGGGGAAGTCACCTCTGCCTGTAGCAACGATGCTTGCTCCTGCCTCCCTGGCTTTTGAAGGCCAGATCTCGGGTGTTGGGTTGGCAAGTGCGAAAATAATGGGGTCACTGTTCATGGTCTTGATCCATTCCTGCTTGATTGTATCTGGCCCAGGCTTTGATGCCGAAATTATAACATCTGCACCCTTGAAAGCTTTTTCAGATGGGCCCGAAATCCTCTCTGCATTGGTTCTCATTGCAAGCTGGTATTTCCAGGGATTGTTAAGCATTAGAGAATCCATATCCTCTCTTTCAGGATTCAGGACACCTTTTGAATCTGCCAGAATTATGTTTCCCTCCTTAAAACCTGCGGCAAACAGCAGATGGGCAGCCGCAATATTTGCTGCCCCAGAACCCAGAAGGACAACTCTTGTGTCCTCTATTTTCCTCCCCGTAACTCGTAAGGAGTTTATCAGGCCTGACAGCGTTATGCATGCAGTACCCAGCTGATCATCATGCCATGCTGGTATTGTGAGGCTTTTCTGCAACTCTTCAAGAATGAAGAAACATTTTGGCGATTCAATATCCTCTAGATTATAACCACCGAAGGATGGTTCAAGCGCCTTTGCAACACTGATGAAATCCTCCTTTGTTCTGGTCCTTATGGGAATGGGAACTGCATTGACTGCCCCCAGAAAGTTGAATATCAAAGATTTGCCCTCCATTACCGGCATCGCAGCTTCTGGGCCAATATTTCCGAGCCCAAGAACCCTGGTCCCATCAGTAAGAATTGCAATGCTGTTCCATCTGCCAGTCATTTCAAATGACAGTTCCTTATTCTGCGAGATTCTCCTTGAAACTTCAGCCACTCCTGGGGTATACCAGATGGAAAAGTCAGAGAGGGAGTGCACAGGCACCTTTGGCATTATCTGAACCTTTCCCTTGTAATATTCAGAGTATTTAACTGCGTAGTTGTTAAATTCCTCTGTCCTCGATACGTCGTCCATCTTATCCCCTAGAAATTTAGACCTTCACTATAAATCTTTTCTTGAAATACCGATTTATGATTCGTTAAAAGTCGAAGTTTTAAATAGTATATCAAAAGAGTGGGATCATTTTATTTTCAGATTGCAGATCACCTGCTATCATGGACATTGAAAATGTCAAGATAAACTGGAAGCCTCTTCTTGAAATACAGAAGAAACAGTTTCAGGACCTCTATCCGGATCTGGATATTGAAAATACATTCGCATCAGTTGAAAATCAGCTAGCCGGCAACCTCATCCCCTCTAGAATCATAATAAATGGAAGCCGCGTCAAGGGATTCGCCTACCTGACAGGAACTGACAGCACTTCGGGAAGAACACATGGATTGCTCTGCTTCCCTGAACCGGACACATTCAGTGAGGATACCCTTGACAAACTTCTTTCATGGATAGAACAGGTCGCATCAAGAAACTCCAGGGAGATCATGATAGGAAACATTGCCGGAATTGATCTTCCTGATAATCTGATGAATTCAAGGGGATATGAAATACTCAGGAGGAGGAGACTTCTTCTTCCAGAACTGGGAAAATTTTCTGAGGAACCAGAAAAGATCAGAAATACGGCATTCAGGTTTGCAGGAATTGAGGAATTGAATTCCAGCAAATACGTGGATGCCCAGCTGGAAGCATACAAATCAACTCCCGAAGCAAGGTTCCTTCTCCCAGAGAGCCTTGAAGCCAGAATAAAGATGCTCAGAGAGATAATGGATGGTTCATACGGAGACCTGATATATGACGCATCCCGTCTTATTCTTAATGAGGAGGACATTGCTGGAGCCATACTTGTGTGCAGAGGGAGGCCAAGACTGGATGGTACAAGAATTCCAATAATAATAGACTTCTTTGTAGTTCCTGAGTTCAGAGGACTTGGTTTCGGGGAATACCTCATCAGGTCCTCTCTTCATTCACTTCAAGAGAGTGGTTTTAAAAAGGTAGAACTCTGGGTAACGGAGGGAAATAGCGCCGAAAAACTATACAGAAAGATGGGATTTTCCCCCTCACCCAATGGGGACATTGCATATCTCAAATCGCTCAGGTGATTGATTGAATTATGCGAGTAATTATTCCCATTGTGGCAGGGACAGAGAAATTATCATCTATAGTATGGAATGACAGGCTTTCAGCAACTGTACCCGTTACACCGATCAGCAGTCCGGGGAATCCAGCAAGGAAATAGCCGAGAAGGCAGGTTGGCAGAAGCATTGCAGCAAATCCGGCCCAAGATTTTCTATGGTTGAAAAATAATTTTGGCGAATGGATATTGCTGCCTACAATTGTTGCCAGAGGATCCCCAACTGTGGAGGCAAATATGATCAGTGCGAATATCTTTCCACTGTCAACAAGCCCAAGGGAGAAGAGGATACCGATTCCAAACCATATAGCGCCTAGGCCTATGGGCACTGATGGCCTTTCAAAATATGAGATGAGGGACCCTATCTTTGTATTGCTCTTTCTGGAGTAGTAATTTCCAATGATCAGGAATATCAGAACTGCCCATGTGATGAACATGCGCAGATAGAAGAATGTTCCAAAGTAAAGGATGGTGAATATGATGAGGCCACCAGCAATCTGAACATAATCCCTTCTCATCTCTATCTGCATGATCTTTCCCTTGGAATGATCATTGCTCCTTATGTTTACCAGGCTACCCTTGTCCCCAAGGAATGCTACCAGCCCACCATAACCGAGGCAGAAATCGAAGTACATCCAGTCAGAGCCGCTTATTCTGAAAACAAACAGCATTATGGATATTAGAATAAGGGCAGCAGCATAGTAAAAGAATCTGACAGAATAGAGATACTTAGATACAATCACTGAAAGAATCAGGACAAGAGCATAGAAAAGTGTGCCTGTTACAAGGTAAAGGAGAACAGCAGGAGGTATTATCAGGAGATAGGAATACATGAACTTGGAGATGTCAACCAGCACTGTAATGAGGACCAGCAGAACAATGAGGAAATCAATGATATAAGGATAGTAAAGCAGGATAGGATCAGGCATGTTTCATGGGAATGGAGTTGAATGTTCTTAAAGATAGCCAATGAGGCAAACTTTTCCAAGACATTAATTTATAAAATTCCATTCGCATTATACAACAGCAAACAGATTTTATACTGTTTATCAATCAGGTTTTGTATATGACTATATTTCAGGGAGCTGCTCATAAAAAGATCACTGGCGGGAAATTAACAAGATTCAGGAGCAAAAGGAGGCACGAGCTTGGAAGGGAGCCTTCATTTACAAGGATAGGCGCCGATTCAAGAAAGGTACTGAGGGGATTCGGAGGAAATGAGAAGGTAGTTCTGATGAAAGGCCAGAGTGCCAACGTTTACATTCCCTCAGAAAAGAAGACAAAAAAACTCCTTATCCAGACTGTCAAGGAGAACCCTGCGAACCAGCACTATGTCCAGAGAAATATAATGACAAAGGGGACAATTGTACAGACTGAGGCAGGAAGCGCAAGAATAACCTCCAGGCCTGGGCAGGATGGAGTGGTAAACGCAATACTCATATGACTGTTACACTTTATTCCCAGTATTTCAGCCATAACCTCAGCCGTCGCTTGGGCAGAAGAATTAACAGAAATGCTGCCAAAAATTTCAATGTGGACAGACTGAAGGAGATACTGGCAGGCATGAATGTGAAATATGAGGTTCGGGAAGGGCATTACCCAAGGGTTCCGTGGGAGAACTCCAGAATATTCTTTGTTGAAACCGATCTTAAAAAATCATCTCTTCTCAAGATTATTGAAAGGCGCCTTTCTTAGAGGCTTATTTTTCTTGAATGTGTAATACTGAAGCGGATGCTTTAGCCATTTGGAATTGCATATTGTGTCCTCACCTCTGTAGCATAGATGGTTTGACTGCAGCACAGTGCACTTAGGCGGCGAATATTCAGTGCTGGATGTTTGCCCTGTAACGTGGTTCACCTGGTATGTGGTCAGTTTTTCCTTGAAATCTGGTGCAGTTCTGAAGAGCGCAATTATCTCGTCACTGTTCATTCCAACTTTGTGCAGAAAGCTCACAAGTGTAAATCTCGCCATGTGGGGCAAGTTAACCCCATCCTTCATCTGAGAGATGTATTCCTTTATGCAGGGAGGGAATATTGAATAATCCACAGTTCCGAGCTGCACATCCTGTGTGATGCCGCGTTCTTCAATCATTTTCATTAAATCATCAAGTATTTCCTTTGCAGGACCAGTATTATTGACTGCATCCTCTCTGGTGATGGATGAATATGCTTCGAAGGCCTTCCTGACAAAAGATTCCCTGATAATCTTTGAAGCAAGCTCCCTGGAGCATAATACCTTGCCATTGCTGACTGCCTGGTTTACAAGCCTGTACCTTGGTCCTGAAATTCTGGAACTGAATGTTATGAACTGCGTAACAGGTATTAGATATCTTTCTTCGTCCAGGGAGAGCTCACAGTTTATCCCCATGGCCCCTGCATAGGACAGAATATCCTCAGAGCCAGTTCTGGTGGATCGCAGTTCCGCTTCCAGTATGTCTCTGGTCCTGTTTATTACCCTTGTAGTCAAAACATTAATATTTAGGGCTTTAAGAAACCAGATCGTCAGGGGAAATGCCCTGAGGTCTTTGATTGATGTTGTGGTTCTCTCCCTTCCACCATCTATAGTTTCCTCTATGAACCTCCTTGCCAGTGACCTTATCTCACCGTTTTCGGGGTCGTTTGAAATTAGAATTCCGGATATTCTGGTACCGTCCATCCGGAAATCAGGTATCTGTGTAGTCTCCATTGATCAGGAAATCTCCACAAGGTCTCTGGTGGCAGTTGTAATGAGATCATAACCCTCTTCAGTGACTATAACATCATCCTCGATCCTGACACCTCCTTTCTTGGGCACATATACTCCGGGTTCCACTGTCACAACCATGTTTGCTTTGAGATTGAAATCGTAATTGGGGGATAGTGCCGGATGATCATGAACATCCATGCCGAGGCCATGCCCAAGAGAATGGATGAATCTGCCTTTGTATTTGGAATGGTCAATCACCTCTCTTGCGGCCAGATCTGCATCTTTGCCGTTTCTGTTTGCCCTGACTGCTTCCATCCCTTTTCTCTGGGCCTCATATACAGTCTCATACATCTCTTTCTGTTCCTGGTCTGCTCTCCCAAATACAAATGTTCTAGTTATGTCAGAGCAGTATCTCTTGTACCTTGCTCCAAAATCTATAAGCACTGTGTCATTTCTCTTCAGCTTTCTGTTTCCAGGGCTGTAATGTGGCATGGATGAATTATCCCCGAATGCAACGATTGTGCTGAAGGATGGCTCTGAAGCTCCAAGATTCATCATTTCATATGCAACAAGTGATGCAACCTCGCTTTCAGTCATACCCTCTCTGATCTTGCCTACTGTGGTGCCAATGGCTTCGCTCCCTATCCTGGCTGCTTCCCTGATCCTGTCCAGTTCCTCTTTTGTCTTTATCTTCCTTGCCTCGCTAATTGAAACTGATACGTCCAGAAATTCCTTGTCCGGTACAACCCTGAGCAGATCCTTATACCTGTCCAGTGTGAGTGATGAATAATTCAACCCAACTGTGGAATAACCGTTAAGCAACTCTTTGATGTATTTCTCATATTCAGATTTCCTGTTGTAAACCAGAACCTCGAGACCTGTCCTCCTTGCACTCTCTTCCTCCAGAGAAGATGTCAGGATCTTGACCTCTTCCGGTGTTACAAAGAGGGCGGAGCCCTCGAATAGGCCGCCGTCGACACCTGTAAGATAAAAAAATGTCTTATCGACTGAATTTTCATTACCCTGCAATATTAGAATGGCCTCAGCCTCCCTTGCGTAATCAAATATTCTCTTTGGGTCCATCAGATATCAACCCTTTATTGCCGGGGCTCTAATTATTTCTTTTCATTGAGTTCGATTACACTTTATATGGGTCTAAGGAATTTAGATTCATTGCTTATCACAGAGATATTCCAGAGCATTCAGGGGGAAGGGAGGTACATTGGCATCCCGATGCTCTTCGTCAGGACAAACAGGTGCAACCTCAGATGCAGGTGGTGTGACTCCACCTATACATTTCAGGGTGGGAATGAGGTCACTCTCCAGGAGCTTGCAGGCAGGGTTAAGGAATACGGGCATGAATGGGTATGCTTCACGGGTGGAGAGCCTTTGCTTCAGAGGGAGGCACTTCAGTTTGTTGATCTTGCCCATGATCTGGGTAAAAATGTACTTCTTGAGACAGGGGGTTCCCTCTCTGTAAAAGAGATGGCCAGAAGAGATTCAGTCTACATTGATATGGACATAAAGACGCCATCTTCCGGAGAGGAAAATTCTCTTTTGAAAAAAAACCTGAACTATCTGAGGGAACAGGATTACATCAAATTCGTCATTTCTGATAAGAATGATCTTGAGTACAGCATAAGGTTCCTCCAGGACAACAGACTGAACGTTGAAGCACTCTTTCAGCCTGCCTGGGGAACATCCCTGCAGTGGATTGCCGAGGAGGTGCTTGGCAGGGGAATTAATGCCAGAGTGCTCCCTCAGCTGCACAAAATCATCTGGGGAGAGAGAAGGGGGGTTTGAATGGATAGAATATTCACTGGCAGATTCTACTTTCGGGGAAAGTTTGATGAATTGGATGTTGCAGTATCTGATGGAAAGATTCAGCGCATAGGCAAATCACTAACAGGCGCTCCAAAGACAAAACTCTGGAAGCCTGCCATACCATCCGGATTCGATTCCCATGTTCACTTCAGGGAACCGGGAGAATCGGAAAGTGAGGACTACAGGACAGGGAGCATGTCTGCTGTTTACGGAGGCACAACTACAGTTCTGGACATGCCGAACAACCTCATACCAATCAGGGATTATGAGCGTTTCAGGAATAAACTTGCAATAGCCTCAGGAAAATCCTTCTGCGATTTTGGGCTCTACTCCCTCTTTGATGGGAGAAATCTGCCTGTGATAGATAGAGATTCATGCGGCCTTAAGATATTTCTTGGTGGAAGCACAAATTCACTTCCAATTTCTGATGAGAGCGATTCCCTTCTCCTGCTGAAGGATTATGAAAAACCTGTCGTGTTTCATGGGGAAAGTGCCTCCTGCCTTTCGAGGCATCTCCTAGCGGAAGTCAAAAATCTCAAAGAACACGATCTGTCCCGGCCGGAGGAATGTGAGATGGAATCTGCAAATTTGCTGGCAAAACACAGTTTCCGATCACCTGTCATGACACACATCAGTTCTCCGAAGACCCTTGATCTGCTTCCTGCCGACTTTGCCACTGAGACCACTCCCCACCACCTTCTGCTCAACAACGACATGGACCTTGGCCCCTATGGGAAGTGCAATCCGCCACTTCGTACAAGACAGACACAAGAGGCATTGCTTCAGGCATTTCTTGATGGCAGGATTCATGCAGTTTCCTCTGATCATGCTCCACACCCTGAGGAGAGGAAGGGTGAATTCCAGTACGCATCTTCCGGAATAATTGGTGTTGAGACCAGAATACCACTGCTCCTGGGGCTTGTTGCCAAGAAGATACTTCCCCTTGACATTATGATCAGAACCTCATCATCCAATCCTGCGAAAAAATTTGGATTAAAGAAAGGGATGATTGAAGAGGGTTACTATGCTGATTTCATGACTTTTGATCTTTCTGAGATAAAAAGGATAAAACCGGAGAAACTTCATTCAAAGAACAGTATTACACCATTCTCGGGTTTTGAAGCGGTGTTCCCATCATCCGTGATCCTCAGAGGCGAATTTGCCCTTCAGGATGGGGAGATTATTGAAGATCCAACTGGAGCATTTACCTCAGATCTTATCAGAGAGAACCCTTAATATTAAATCTGCTGTCCCTTCACCATAAGGGATTTCACTTACAATGTCCGAGATCTCCCTGAGTTCCTTCTCCGCGTTGGCCGGTGCGCCCTTCACAACTTTATCCATAAACATAGGAAGATCATTGAAGTTGTCTCCGATCACCATTGCCTCATTTTCCCTTATGGAATAATGATCCATAAGCCATTTCAATGCGAATCCCTTGTTCTGCCCTGGATTGAGTATATGCCAGGAAAAGCCGCTGTTTGTTATTTCCACGCCAGAATCCTGTGCCATTTTTCTAATTCTTGCGTTGTCTTTGCCGGTTGGCCCGTACCCCATTGAGCAGTATCTCCACTGGTTGGTTATAAGGTCTGTTGCAAGCCCCTCTTCCAGCAACCTCTCCAATAATTTTCTTGGCTTTTCTATGCCGAAGAATGATCTGACACCTGTGTCGTCAATCATCACACCACCGTTCTCCCCAAAGACTGGTGCTTCCAGGCCTATGAATACCCTTAAAGAATACATAACAGGAATGACATTTCCACTTACGAGGCTAACCTTAAGGCCATTATCCTGAGCCATCCTCATGGCTTCGATAGCTTTTGTGGATATGGCTCTCCTGGAATCCGTAAGTGTGCCGTCCACGTCCATCAGAATAAGTTTAATCACAGTAAGTGATTGCAGAATCATATTTATGGTAAACCGAAAGGATATCCGGAATCCAACTGAAATTGCCAGGATCAGGATCGAATCCCTTCAAAGAATGATTTTAAGTCACAACGAAGACATAGATTTTCTGAGAAACTGTACAAGAATGATGCAGTTGCTTTCCCAGCGTGTGAATATTACTCTTCCCCTATATATAAAGAGAAGCTTCTGTAGAAAATGTGGAACACCTTATGGAAAGGAGACATTAATAAGGGTAAGAAGGAAAATAGTGCATGTCAGATGCGGCTACTGTGGTGAGATTAGAAGGCTTCCTTACTGACTTACTCGTTAAGAGTCTCAATCTGGAACATTACCTTGAATCCCTCAAGTGTTGCCTGAATCTTATCTGCGAACCATATTGAGTCATCTGCAGTGGCACTGTCGCCCCACTCATATATCATATCATGTTCTCCTATGACAGGCTTGAATCCAAGGGACCTCAACCTATTTATGACTTCGCTAGGTTTTGCACCTTCGCTGGAAAATGATACTTTAAGATAGGTCTTCATCGGTTTCATCGCTACATTTAAGCCCCATATATAGTTTTTTCTTGCAGGATTATAAAAAGAATGGTTTAAAAATGGGAAAATATTAAGATCCGGAGTTCCCGGAGTCTTTCTTGCTGAACTTTGATGGCCACCAGTTGAGCCTCTTGAGAAGCAACATAACAGCCGGAACGAAGAAGGGCCAGCTCACGAATGTGTCAATGAGAACACCAAGTGCAAGCCCGGCACCGATCTCCTGAATTATGGCAAGCTGACTGAATACCAGTGCACCGAAGGTTGCGAACAGAAGCGAACCAAGTGTAACAATCACACCCCCATTTTCCGTGATGCTTTTTGCGATTCCAACTGCATCATCGTTCCCCTTCATTACCTCCTCCCTTACCCTTGTGATCATAAAAATATCATAATCAAGGCCAACTGCCAGCAGAGTTATGACGGTAAACATGGGGAGAAATATCAGTATGGACAGGTGAAGCAGATAGAAGAGGAAGGCATAGGCTATTGATAGAGAAATTATGACTGATGCCAGAACCATAAATATGAGCCTAATGGGTGTGAACACTGAACCAAGTTGAATGAAAAGAACCAGGAATATGGCTATTGAAAGGATCGGCACAAGCTTGGCAAAACTGCTTGAGGTGAAACTGTATGCATTGTTAAGGCCTTCAGTAAGTCCCCCGACATAGAATTTATAATCCCCACCGGAAGTTGATGTGATAATTGAGTCCAGGTTCTTCACATTCTTTGTTGACTGTGAGCTCCATGCAACCGACCCAAGCTGGAAATCCACGACCGCATAGTGAGAATTGTTTCCTATGAATGTGTCCATCTGTTTCGTATATGTTGACCTGTATGTTGCGTTCACGCCTGTCAGATCAGGCGAAACCTGAGAACCATATGGAAAAGTCGGGCCATATACCTGCGTTATGCCAGTATGATTTATCAGGCGATTCTCCAGAGATGAGATCTGGTTCATTTCAGCAACATTGTATGTTCCATTGGCAATTAGGGGTTGCTGGAAATCCAGTATGATGTAACCTCTGTCAAAAAAATCCCCATGGAATGAGGAATTTACAACCTCTATAGCCTGAATTCCACTGCTTGGAGGTACCAGGGAGAACAGATCCATGTTTGTTGGGGTGGAGAAATAGACATAACTCCCAATAAGTGTAAGAACAATAAATATTCCAAGGACCTTCAGGCGGTTTCCATGGACGGTTGAAGCAACTTTCTGGAAATATTTGCCTTCCTCTTCTCCCCTGTATCGCCCAAATATTCTCTTCTTTCCCCTTGTTAGAATGGCAATCAGAAGAGTGTTGGCAACAAGAATTGTAATAAGTACACCAATGGCGTTGGATATCCCGGCGTCGGAGAAAAGAGGAATATTTGCTATCCAGAGTGCCAGGTAGGATATTCCCACCGTTATTCCGGACGTGAATACAGCATGTCCGGCCCATTTTGTGCTTTCAGACGCAGGGCTAGAATTCCCATTTCTATATTCTCTGCGATATCTTGCCATAATGTAGACAACATAGTCACTGGACAGGCCCAACAGAAGAATCAGCAGCAATGTCGGAGTTATGAATGACACGGATGTCCTCAGGACATATTTGTAGAGAAGTCCGTCGACAGACATGGATGTAAGAGCTGAAACAAGGAAGATAAGCAGTGGGAGGAAGGCAGCGTATACAGACCTGAAGAATATGCCAACGATAAGGACTGAAATGGCAATTCCAATGGCGAGTGCTCTTATAAGCCCGGAGGTGGTCTCTCCACTTAGCTGATTTCCAAGCGCTGATGAGCCTGCGGCAAATGACTGTACATCCTTTACATTTGAGGTTGAATTCTTGAATATTCCCAGAATGTGGTTAACCTCAGGCACTGAAAGATTTACGGTGGAAGTGATCTCTGTAATCTGTGTTGAGTTGTCAAATCCCACAAGCTGATGCAGAAGATATTGGGACGGAACAACGGGATACTGGCTGAAATTACGTTCTGAAAGAACAGAATAGAGAGTTGAGTTGAGACTTGAAGACTCATTTACAAGCTTTACGAAAAGTGGCAAGTTGCTCTTCTGAATCACCTGGACAGGATTCCCGTTGTAATCTTTTTCAATGGCGGATGATACCTCAAACTCAACAGATTGCATCACCGGATTCATTTCAGAGCTGAGAGTCTGATTTGTTATCTCAGATATGAAAGAATAGGGCGAGGTAACAAGATAGGATGTTATATCTTGCTTTATGGTTGAATTTAATGATGATTCAAGCACAATTTGGCTCACACCTTTCAAGGCGTGTAAATATGATGAATTGAAAAGTCCTGGTTGATTGGTATAATTGGAATATGTTAGAGGAGGTGTGCTAAGTGCTCCCACTAGGTTAGAATATAACGTATGATTGGCCATTGCATACTGAAACGTGGAGTTGGATAGTGTGTTTAATATGGATTCTTCAGGATTTTCAGTGTTAGTGTAGTTGTTTTCGAAAATCTTGAAAAATTCAACTGCAGGAAAAGATGTGTTTCCAATTTCTGATGCCAAAGATGCTGGAACTGGGACAGACCTGTTCTGAATTAGGTATGCTTCAGAAAGAGTTCTGGAATAGGATACGTTGTCTCCCCCTCCTGCAATATACTTCGCAGGAAGACCATATACAGAACTTACAAACAGATTCCCGGTCGCATTCAGTATGGATACCAAACCACTTAGTTCTAAAGCCAGCGGATAGGTGAACTTGTCAAGGCCTTTTGTTGCATTGGCGAGAGCATGCAAACTGCTATTTTCCACCTCTATAAAGCTCAGAAAAGAAGCATTTCCCCCTAAACTTTCAATGTAACTTCTGGTTTTAGACTGTGCATTTATAAGGGAAAGAATGGCGGGCTGTGAATATATGCTCTCGTTAGTGTTTACAACTACCAGGCTTGAGGAGCTGTTTCCATTGGTAGCTGATGAGTTTGAGGAACCGTTGAAGTAAGTTGACATATAGTTTGCGGCATTACTGGCCATTGATGATTTTGGCACAATGTCACTTGAGAGGTTATAAGAAGTATTTGTGAAGAGCAACGTAGAAAATGGAAGCATGATTAGAATCACTATAACCCATATGATGATCACTTTGCCGCTGTTTTTCTCGACGGCGCGACCAATGCGCTGAAAAGAGTTCTCTAGCATCGGAGAGGATGATTGCTTCTCCCTTAAGAAATATTACGAAATCGACATACTGCTTTTTTTAGGTCCAAGATGAATAATTAGATATAATCGGTCTAACTCTTATAAAAATGCAGCATAACATTTACAGTGAAGGTGAGCTTCACGATTTTGACCTTTATTCATACTTTTACGGCCTCGTAAGACAGATTCCACGAGGAAAAGTGACAACTTATGGTGCTCTTGCCAGAGCTCTTGGAGATATAGTTGCTGCAAGAGCCTGTGGTCATATGCTCTCAATAAACCCACAACCTGAAATTACGCCATGCTACCGGGTTGTCAAATCGGATGGAAGTGTATGGAAATTCACCCATATACTAGGGGTTGCAGAAAAAGAGAGGCGGCTTGCATCAGATGGGATAAGGATAAAGGATGGAAAAATTCTGGATTTTGACGATGTCTTATACGAGGACTTTGATTCAATTCATCCTCTTGAAATAATGAGGGAGCTGCAGAATAAAACAAGGGAGAAACTTCGAATGAAAGATGATTTTGGATCAAAGAGAATGGGTGCCGTGGATGTCTCCTATGACGATTTTTTCGGTTACGGTTCATTTGTATATGAAGATGGAGACAAATTATCCATAAGGAATGCTGTAATACCCGTTCGTTTTCCTTATATTCCCGGCTATCTTGCTTTCAGGGAATTCAAATTTATCAAAGAACTTTGCAACGGCTTTGATGGAATTCTTCTAGTTGATGCCAATGGCTACCTGCACCCCAGGCGGATCGGGCTGGCTTCATATTCTGGAGTTAAGCTTGACATCCCCTCAATAGGGGTTGCAAAAAGTTTACTTCTTGGAAGAAGGAATGGGCAATGGATTGAAATTGACGGAGAAAAAATGGCCTACTCAATAAATAATAAAACAATAGTGAGTGCTGGGCACCGAGTAAGCCTTGAAACCTCTATTTTAATGCTTCAAGAAAAATATGATGAAGGTTATCCGGATCTTCTCAAGCAGGCCCATAATGCAACCGTGAGATTGAGAGCTGAGAATGCTCCAGTTGCAGAAGAAGCATTTGCTGGTTTCAATAGTTCAAAACCTAATTTTTAGGAAAAATGGATTATCATTATATGTATTCATTTTTATCAATATTTATAAAAACACTTACAGTGAAGATAAAAGTAAGGAGGTGAGTGGGAGTTTTTTTAACAAAGTAATCCAATAAAAAAGCTTTAAGGTCTATTAAGATTACATTCTAATGAGAATTTTAGTCATTGGTGGGGGTTACATAGGGCAAGAACACTTAACTCAATATAGGAAAATGCCTGATGTTGAAATTGCAGGTTTAGTAGACTCTAAACTCGAGGTTTCGGAAGTAGCAAAGAGATATCACACAGAGTTCTTCCATTCAGTTGAATATTTAAATGAGGATGATTTTGACGTAGTTGACATAGATGTCCCCACTATCTATCATAAAGATTATTCTTTTTGGGCAGCCAGCCTCGGAAAAGACATAATATGTGAAAAACCGCTGGCAAGGGGAGTAAAGGATGCAGTTTCTATTATCGAAGAGAGTAGGAAGCACCATGTCCGTCTCTTTGTAGGACAAGTCCTAAGGTACTATCCAGAATATATCAAAGCTAAGAAACTGGTTGATTCAGGTTATATCGGAACACCCTGTACTGCCTCGACCTGGAGAGGCGGTACTTTTCCAAGGGGGGAAAAAGACTGGTATCGTGATAGAAACAAGAGTGGAGGGACGGTGTTCGATTTGGTAATACATGACTTTGACTTTCTCACATGGACTCTAGGACCCGTCGATGAAGTGTTCTGCAGGAGATCTGATCAAAATAATGAAAGTGCAGAATACAGTGTAACTATTTTAAAATTCAAGAGTGGGGCTATTGCAGATGCGCATGGTTTCTGGAGCCATGGCAATTTCAGGACTAAATTCGAAATCTCAGGGACGGAAGGTCTTCTTATGAACGACAGCACTAAGAATCCGCTTCTCTATTCAACTTCTTCTTACAATTTGCAGGAGAGTACATCAGAAGACCAGCTACCAGATTTCTTTCTGAAATATGACCCCATGTATGCTGAGCTGAGAGATTTTGTAGATTCTATCGAAAGAAAAAAAGAATCTTCAGTAACAGAAATGGATGCCCTTCAAGCTGTAAAGATAGCTTCCGCTGCAGAAATATCCGCAAAGACTGGAAACCCCGTGAGGGTAGAGGAGGTTTTGGAATGAAGATTGCTTTTCTGTCATGTGCACATGTTCACACCTTATCGTACGTTGAAAGCCTGAAGAGGAGTTCCATTGTGGATGATATTTCTCTTTTTGATTATTCAACTGAAGAGGGTAAGAAGTTTTCAAAGATTAATAATATTTATTTTTCATGCCTTAAAC
>DARE01000069.1 GCA_002503205.1 Thermoplasmatales archaeon UBA447
CGATTATAAACGCCCCGAACGGGATTTGGACCCGTGTCACGAGCTCGACAGGCTCGTATGATAGGCCGCTACACTATCGGGGCTTCCCGAGCTTATCGTTCAGAGATATAAATATTTATCACGCTTCAGGACAAGTTATTGCTCAATGTTCTTTCTTTCCTAAGGTCCCCAGTAAAGCCGAAGTCAACAAGACCGAACTCATCTGTCACTCCGTAAACTCTAAACCTTCCCGGTTCCGTGTTCTTCAGAACCGGTGTGAAGTGTTCCGGGTTAAGCAAACTTTCAACTACGTCCGATCCTGACGAGAAATAGCTCATTGCCGGTGTGATAAGGACATGTGAATCCGGATTATGAACGAATGCGGGAACCTTGTATAGGCCTCCTACCCTGTCTCTCAGCACAAGAGAAGGATGCTCATGACCGAGGATTGTAAGATTGAGAAGCCCAAAGTCCCTGTCTCCGTGATATATATAGTACCTTTTTGTCTGATACTTTTCGACCATGTTAACGCCTCTCCTCTTAAGGATAGAGATCAGGTAATTGTCATGGTTACCTTTTACGAAAGTTAGTTTGACTCTGTCCTTAAAATAGTCCAGAAATTTGATAATATCCTGCCATTCCTGCTGGAGATTTCTGGAGAATTCATGTTTAAAATCACCGTTTATAACAAGATTATCCGGCTGGTACCGCTCCAGTATACGATCAACTATCCTTTTAACATGGGTTAACTGAAGCTTGGGAAGAAAGAGGCCATGTAAGTTCATCTCCTCTTCAAATCCCAGGTGAAGATCTGATATAACTGCGGTATTTATGTCAGAAAGGTAAACGCAGTTAAGATCAGTGATAAAAACGTCTGGTTCTACCATTATTTCCTTCAATGATGAAGTAAGGTAAAACCTGATTAAGATTTTATGCAATCTTATTATCTCAATGTATATGGATATTAAGTCAGGGACATCAGAAGCCAGTATAGAAAAGGAAGGAGGTTACATCTCATCGCTAAAGTTTTCTGGAAGAGACATTCTGCTTCAAGGAGATATTAAGAACAAAACCCATGGGGGATGCGCTATACTGTTCCCATATCCGAACAGAATCAGAGATGGCAAATACAAATGGAATGGGGTGGAATATCAGCTCCCTATCAACTCAGCTCCTAATTCCATTCACGGGCTGCTTAATGATACCGCTCTTGAAATATCCTCATACGAAAAA
This sequence comes from Thermoplasmatales archaeon UBA447, assembly GCA_002503205.1. Taxonomy (GTDB): domain Archaea; phylum Thermoplasmatota; class Thermoplasmata; order Thermoplasmatales; family Thermoplasmataceae; genus UBA447. Next base: position 1,213 of record DARE01000069.1, read on the forward strand.
GACCACCTGGTTCTAAAAGGCATTATCTCAAACCCAGGATATCCTTCACCGTTGTCAGTTGCACTTGATTACACTATTCAGGATAACAGGTTCATCCTTGATCTCCATGCAGAGAATGAAGGAGATCAACAGGTACCGGTTGCATTCGGCATTCATCCATATTTTCTTCACGGGGGCTTATGGTCACTGGAAGGGCCTGAGGCTTATTCATTTCTGAAGTATAAGGACAAATACTTTCCAGATGGGAATTTTTATTCTTTACCTGGAAATGAACTTTCGTCAGATTCCGGAAGAGATTTTGACAGCTGTTTTGAATTGCATGATTCTCTTAAACTGAAATGCAAAGATAGAACAATCGAAATCTCCGGAAACAAGACCAGATATTACGTCATTTATAATGGAAAGTGGTGCAGGTCAGTTTCTGTCGCACTTGAACCCATGTCCGCAGCTCCGGACAGCTTTAACAATCACATGGGGATTGAACGCCTTGAACCAGGTGAATCCACAGATTTCAGCATATCAATAGAAGGCTCATTTTAAGTTCAGAAATGAAGATAGTAATTTCCGGTTGCAATGTTTGCCATTATAAATATCAGAGCTATCTGAAATGCTCCCTGAAGCCCGGAAAGCTTGAAGTTGATCATTCCTAGCCTTGCAATTTTCCTGTAATCTGGGTCAGGTTTTTGTATCTCCAGGAATATTCTCACCTCATTAGGCAGGAATATTCCAAGCCCTTGAATGATAAGGATGATAACAAAAACGCCTGCCAGTATAATAACAGGGTATGTTATGATGAATATGCCCTTGTTCATAGCAAGGTAAATGCCCCCAGTCACTGTAACCGCTGCAAGTGTGGGCATAAGGAAAAGCATGTAGGGGACCAGTCTTTTTATAAATTCGACCCTTGATTTGACATCAAGCTGCCCCATAATCCTTCCGATAACCAGGCCCATGAACAGGTCTATACCGGTCCAGAGAGCTCCAGGGAGAACATGCATGTAGTCCAGGAACAGGCGATTTCCAGAGAGAATTGCCCCAATTAAGGCAACGACGGGGACCACAACCGTAAGTATTGACTGAACTCCAATAATTCTTGAATTTAGAGCCCCACTATGATTATCAATGGAGTTTGAGCCTTCCACCAATGCCTGATGATTAAATTTTAAATAAATTATTCCATCATTACTCCCGATTTTCTATAAACTCATTAATAGTAGGTGAAACTATACGTTTATGAGATATGTAAAAGCTACTACATTATATGATGGCACTGGCTCCAAGAATAATGTTTACATAGGCTTTGATAAGCAGATAGAGGAAATCACGGAAAAAGAGCCAGATGGGGACATAATAGCAGAAGGTGTAGTAACACCTGCTTTTATTGATGCTCACAGCCACATCGGAATGGTCAGAGCAGGAGAACCCTCCGCAGAGGATGAGTCAAACGAGCATATGGATCCGGCATTTCCAATGATAAACGCTTTGCATAGTATTTACATGGACGACTCAGCGTTTAAGGAATCAGTCGAGAACAATTTTCTTTATTCGTCGGTACTTCCTGGAAGCGGCAACCCAATCGCGGGTAAGGTTGTTCTTGTCAAGAACTTCAAAACAAACATTAAAGACGCTTACATGCAGGACGTAGGGATAAAAGCAGCCCTCGGCTACAATCCGAGAAGCACCACTGATTGGGGAGGAACCAGACCCACCACAAGGATGGGGGCAATAGCAATACTCCGGGAAAGGTTTCTTAGCGCAAGGAAGAGCTTGAACCTGCTTGATTCAAAGAAGAAGGTTCCAGATGAACTTAAGCCAATTGAGGAGGTCTTCATTGACATACTTCAAAGAAAACTACCGCTAATGGTTCATCTTCACCGGGAGGATGACGCCTATGTTCTTATGTCTCTTATGGATGAATTCGGGTTCAAGGCAATAATCAATCATGCAATGGACATCTACCGCAAAAGCACTTTTGAGGCCATGAAGGAGAGAAACATAGACCTGGTTTACGGGCCACTGGATTCACATCCTTATAAGGTCGAGCTGAAGCACGAATCCTGGAGGAACTGTAAAGCAGTCATGGATTCAGGAGTCAGATTCTGTATGATGTCAGATCATCCTGTTATACTGCAGAGAAATATGTTTCTTACTATGAGGCACTTCCTTAGATTTGGAATGAGCAAGGAAACAGCGATATCTAAACTTACAAGTGAACCTGCTGCCATTCTCAACATAAAAGATCTCGGTCATATCAGGAAAGGTTTTATCCCCTCATTTTCAGTATGGACTGGTGATCCATTTTCTATGGAATCACATCCATCATTAGTAATTGCCGAGGGAGAAATCGTTCACAGCGAATGATCACAATACTCAATTTTCATTATATATAAATGTAACACCTCAGAGTTTATGTGTCTCATTGATAACCGCACGGTCTATTCTATTTCGGTGACTTAAGATGCCATTTATAGACGATCTCGCAATGGAGCTTTTCACCCTGTCGCTCGTGGGTATTTTATCCATTTACCTGACAGGGTCAGTCTTCCTTCAGTACAGGAAGAATGGTGCTAATGATATTGAGGGTTCCCTGAAACCCGGAGTATTTCCTCTCTTGATGTTAGGGGCGGTTATAATAATAATGGGTATCTATGGGGAGATGACATGGCCACTGCCTGGCAGTTATAATATTCTCTTCTACGATCCATACACTATCATAGGGATAGTTATCCTGATGATGGCCCTGGCCATACACTTTAAGCAGAAGTTACAGTATGTAGGAATAATTGCAGCTTTCTCTGGACTGATTGCCATATACTATGGTGTGAATGCATACCTGGACAAGATGACATCAAGCCCAATTGCAATGCTTGGATTGTACATAGCATTTGGACTGACAGGGGTTTTCACCTTCCCTACCACTCTGATTTACGACATGCTGCCTGGGAGAGGCAAATCTTCCTCAGCGTGGAATATCGTACTGGTCATATTCTGGATCGGGCTGGTAGTATCTTCAGTACTTGCCGCAATAACTGCAATAGAGGCAGTCCCACAGCATCTTCTGGCACCTCCGTAAATGGAGCAGTTTAAGGAGGCAAATTTCATCATCATGATACAAAAACTATTTAATTTTTTTTATTATATTTTGAAAAGTACCTATGTACATACATTATCATTTTTTATAGTAATATTATGGCTTTGCATACATTTCTTATATACGAAATTTTTTCAAAACATATCTTATTATGTCAAGATTTAAGTACAGATTAAATGTTCAGATTTAAAGGTGTAAAATTTAATGAAACCGGTCAGAATAGAAGAGGATAAGGCTGTTTCACCAATAATCGCAACCATACTCCTTGTGGCCATTACAGTAGTTCTGGCTGCCACCCTCTATACGATTCTGGGTGGTTTCACAAGTTTTCTCAGTGCTTCAACTCCATCCGCATCCGTAACAGAAACTAATCCAGCTGCTGGGTATTACCAGCTTTATGTTAATTCATTCTCGGCAAATGTCAATCTCAGCCTTAAGAACGTGCAACTGGATTTCACAACAAGCAATGGAACTGTAATCGAAACCGGACTACTTCATCCTGGAAATCAGCCTGATTTCAATATCTCTGTCTCAGGGGGGAGCCAGTTCACAAGTTCTACCATTATAACCATCAGTCCAGGTGTCTCAGGCAGTGTTAATGTTACAGAGTTCCGCCTTGTAGACACAAAAACGGATGGTGTAATGTGGGCAAGCAATTAGCCTTTACTGGGGAAATCCAATTTCCTTCAGTAATTCACTGCCCGAGTAAGCAGGTTTAAGGCACTCCGAATCTGTACATGCAAGTATCTGCTTTTGAACCTCAGATGGTATGGAACCTGAGACACCCTCTGATTTCTCCATTATCCCGCCTGATTTTGGATCCAGAAGTGCAAGATCCACGTCCGGCATATAGTTGTTCCAGAGTTTCTTTTTAAGTGAATCAGCATCCGGGTGTGTTTTCCAGGCCTTTACAAGAAAGCCCCTGTCGATTAATTTGCCTATTGACATGGCCATATAGGAATGAAACATAGGAACAGCCTCTATATCACCGGAAAATGTGTCGGCAATTTCCACTGCCCTTTCTTTCAGGGAAGGATTAGCCACTATTCTTGCAAGCCTTATTATATTCCCAATTTCAATAGAGTTTCCCCCTGGAATCGCTCCGTCATGGCCCTCCTTTGGTCTTGAGAAAAGTTCCTCCCCTGACTCTGGAGTCTGGAAATATCCCTTGCCTGTCCTGTCCCAGAATTCCTTATCCAGCGTGTCCTGAAGTTTAAGGGAAGTCTCAAGATATCTGTTTTCGAAAGTGGAGAAGTAAAGTTCGAGGAACCCGAATATGGTAAAAGCATAATCATCTAGGAATCCGTTAATTGAGGCTTCTGATTCCCTGAACCTGTGAAGCAGATGCCCGTTGGAATAGAGTTTTTCAAGTATGAAGCCTGCTGCTTTTTGAGCCATTTCAAGCAACATTTTTTCTCCGGTCCGTCTGTAGGCTATGGACAGGGCTGCAATGGTAAGGCCATTTGTATCGCACAGTATCTTGTCGTCAAGATTTGGCCTGGGCCTTCTGGTTCTAATCCCTGCCAGAATCTTTCTCGACTTTTCCAGAATCTTTTCCAGATCCTCAGTCTTCATGCCATGTGATGATGCAAACTCTTCAGGATCAGATGTACAGTACAGAATATTCTTCTGGAGCGATCTGCCAGTGGCCTCATCCTGGTAATTTCCATTCCTTTCAACGTTATAGAACTCACAAAAAACATTTCCGTCCTCGGGCCCAAGAGCCATCAGAATATCATTCATGGACCATGTGTAAAACTTTCCCTCTTCTCCCTCGGAATCAGCGTCAAGAGCTGAGTAAAAGCCCCCTTCAGGGCTCACCATCTCTTTCATTAGGAATTCAGAAACTTCAAGTGCGGTTTTCCTGAATAGTTCATTTCCAGTAGATGCGTAGGCCTCAGAGTATGTCATCATCAGCATTGCCTGATCATAGAGCATTTTCTCAAAATGTGGGAGAATCCATGACGGGTCCGTGGAGTACCTGTGGAACCCATAGCCGATATGATCATATATGCCTCCCATTTGCATCCCTTTCAGGGTTCTTTCAACCATATTCAGCAATTTACTGTCTCCTGAACGGTGGTATCTGTCAAGCAGAAACAGTAGGTTGTGTGCAGATGGAAATTTGGGTGCGCTGCCGAACCCTCCATTTTCGCTGTCAAAGGAAGACTTCAGGGATTCTGTGACAAGGTCCTGTATATCGCTCAGTTTTCTAGAATTCTTTCTCTGAGCAGTTGCTCTTCTAATGCCATCCATTACCTCCTGGGATCTTGAAATAATATTATCCGGGCCCTCAGCCCATAACTCACCCACCTGCTTGCAGAGATCGATTATTCCAATGTTTCCTCTTCTGCTTTCTTTTGGTATGTAGGTGAACGCAAAGACTGGTTTTCTGTCAGGGGTGAGGATCATATTGAGGGGCCACCCACCTGTGCCGGTCATAACCTGGCTTGCAGTCATGTATACTGAATCAACATCCGGCCTCTCTTCTCTGTCAACCTTGATGGAGACAAACACTTTGTTCATTTCTTCAGCTACTTCCAGGTCTTCAAAGCTCTCCTTCTCCATCACATGACACCAGTGGCAGGTCGAATAGCCTATACTGAGAAATATAAGCTTATTCTCCGTTCTGGCTTTTCTGAAGGCTTCTTCACCCCATGGGTACCAGTCAACAGGATTATGGACATGCTGCAACAAATAGGGGCTCTTCTCTCCCTTCAGATGGTTTTCGTGATGACTCATCTTCCCATGATTCGCCTCTGGTTAAAATTAATTTCATAAACGAAATTATACAGAAGGTTCAAAATTTGGATATCTGGCAGCTGCCATTTGACATGTTTCCTTTTATGGGGAATAGAATTAATTAATACAGGTAATGAATCACAGATATCACATTTACATACACTCTTATCCTGTCAATTGCAGTATTCATAGTCACACTCTATGCGGTACTTAAAAGGCCTTTCAGGATTGGCATAGGGTATTACGCAATTCTAGGTGCTCTGGCATCATTTCTCCTTGGTCTTGTTACATATTCCGATCTTATAGAAGTTTTAAAGATCGTCTGGAATCCAACAGTCACCTTTGTTGCTATAATAATAATGTCCCTGGCATATGACGAACTCGGCCTCTTTGAGTTTTGGGCCCAACGGATCGCAAGAATTGCCGGTGGAAATGGAAGGAGGCTGTTTACACTCATATTGGTGCTTGGCAGCCTTGTTTCGGCACTTTTCGCCAACGATGGTGCTGCTCTGGTTATGACTCCGGTTGTGTTTTCAATGCTGAAAGCCATGAAAGTGCCAGAGAAGACTTATCTGGCATTCATATTTTCCATAGGTTTTATCTCAGATACTGCAAGCATGCCTTTCACAATAAGCAATCTTGTGAATATACTGTCCACACAGTATTTCTCAATATCGTTCATAAGTTATCTTAAAGTAATGGTCCTTCCAGATCTAGTATCCATATTTGCATCCACCGTTCTTCTTTTCCTCTATTTTCGTAAATCTATTCCCGGAAAAATGGCATTTCCCGAAATATCGATGGACGGGAAATCATTATCTCCTCTGCTCAAATTTGCTCCTATTGTTCTATCGATCCTTGTTGTCGCTTATGCAACCACAGGCATATTTGGAATTCCGGTATCTCTGATTGCTCTCCCGTTTTCATTGCTGATCCTGTACCTTGGGCACAGAAGAAGAGAACTTCATGCGGTGAGGATACTCAGGGTTTCGCCCTGGCAGATTGTCCTCTTCTCCATAGGAATGTATATTGTTGTTTTCGGTCTTTCACAGGCAGGACTCTCGACAATGATTTCCGGCCTCCTATCGTTGATAGTTAATACACCTGGTCCGGTACATTATATCCTTAGTGGCTATCTCTTTGCATTTCTTGCATCTTCCATGAACAACCTCCCTTCAGTTATGCTGGGAAATCTTTCAATAAGTGCGCTTGGCGGGCACTCATATCTGGTTTATGCTAACATCCTGGCCAACGACATAGGCCCTAAATTTACACCAATAGGATCGCTTGCCACGCTGCTCTGGATGGACACCCTCAGGAGAAAGGAGGGAATACCCATTTCAGCTCGATTCTATATGAAAACAGGTTTTATCATGGCACTTCCCGTCCTTACTCTGTCTCTACTGTCTCTGATGCTTGTAACATGAAGCCTGCTGGCTTTATGTCTCATACAGTATTCATGAAATATGAGACTGCTTCTGATGATTCGGCACGGTGAAAGTGAATCAAACATACTGAAAATCATGACTGATGATCCGGATAAATATCCGCTCACTCAGAATGGGATTATGCAGGCCAGAGCAGCAGCTGAAGCACTTTCAGAATTCAGTTTTGACTCGCTTTATTCAAGCCCAGTACTGAGGGCCAGGCAGACAGCTTCCATTATATCAGAGAGGATCTCCACTAAGATACAGATCAATGATGATATAAGGGAAACATCCATGGGAAACCTTAATGGTTTGACTTCCCGTGAGGCCAGAGAACGGATAGAAATGGGGGCAAGGTATGAATCATGGGATTCACACCTTAAGAGAGTTTCTAATTTCATGTCTGGAGTGGAAGGCAAAGTTGTGGCTGTATCCCACGCTATGCCAATAAGAGTTATGGTGTCTTCAGTACTGGCTATGGACGAAACAGAGAGCAGGGGTATTGATATACCAAATGCCTCAATATCCGCGATAGACTTAGAGAAAAATCAAGTTATATGCATAGGATCTTCATCTGTGAGCAGAAGGTTGAGAATGATACTTCAGCAGTGAAGAGCAGAAGATAGATTAAATTTGAGATGTTGCATTAATTTAATTTGCTTATTGAAATACTGTATTCCCCATGATGATTACGGACTCCCTGCGCAAGGAAAAGATTGAGATGAATCTTGACCGGAACAGGGTTGTAAGAATGTTTGTATGCGGCCCAACAGTGCAGGATAAAATACACATAGGGCATGCGAGGACATACATATTCTTCGATGTACTTGCCAGGTATATAAGGAGCAGAGGTTATGATCTGTTCTATCTTCAGAATATAACGGATGTGGATGACAGAATTATAAAAAAGTCCAGAGAAGAGGGGATATCTGCGGAAGAAGTCGCTTCACGGAACCTGAACCTCTATCGGGAAATCCTGAGTTCAATCGGAATAAATTCAATCAACTTCTTTGCCAGGGCAACACTCTTTATGGATGAAATCAGAGATCAGGTAGCAAGGCTCCTTAGTAAGGGGCATGCTTACAGGACATCAGACGGCATCTATTTCAGGATATCATCTTTTCCAGAATTCGGAAGACTTTCTGGCCAGTCTCTCGAGTCTCTGATTTCAGGAGCGAGGATTGCACCAAATGAGAACAAGGAGGACTACAGAGATTTTGTTATATGGAAACTGAGAAAGGAGGGTGAGCCATTCTGGGAATCTCCTTTTGGCCAGGGAAGGCCTGGATGGCACATAGAGGACACTGCTATAACAGAATCATTCTTCGGGCCTACCTATGATATCCATGGTGGGGGCTCTGATCTGCAGTTCCCTCACCATGAGGCCGAAATTGCTATCGAGAGATCCATCTCTGGAGAGGAATATCTTGCAAGATTCTGGATCCATACAGGAATGGTGAATATAAGAAATGAGAAGATGTCCAAGTCTCTTGGAAACTCAGTTTATGTTTCAGACCTTCTGAAATCTTATTCGGGCAGTGAAATAAGGATGGCACTGTTGAAATCTGGCTACAGGAGTACAATCAACTTTTCTCAGGATATGCTGGATGAGGCGAAGCTTAACTCCACTGGACTCACAACCCTTTTCAGGAAACTTAAAAATTCAAAGCCCGGCAAAGGAATTGATAATTTCCGGACAGGATGGATAGAGAGGATGCAGGAATTCCTTGACGATGACATGGACACTAGAGGCGCAATTATTGCCCTGAATGAATTTTCCAGTTACATCAATTCAAATCTGGATAACATTTCTCAGGACCAGAGGGAATATGCCATAAACGTTCTTCAATGGTCCTATGATATACTTGGCATATTTGACCTGAATCCGGATTCAGGATCCTCGAATTCCCTTATAGAGAGTATGATAGACCTCAGAAATAGCATGAGGAAAAAGAAGGATTTCCATTCCGCTGATATGATAAGGGAGAAATTGAGAGAGGGGGGAGTTTACATCGAGGATAGAGGTGACACAACAGTATGGTGGATAGAATGAACAGTGATAATTCATGCATAATTGTAGTTGACATGGTCAATGACTTTGTGAGGGGGAAGTTCGGAGGAAAGGACAAAGAAATGCTGGCTGAAAGGATGCGTTCTCTTCTGGAGGGCCTTTCAGGCAAATTCCCAATAATATTCACACTGGACACGCACATCAGGGACGACCCTGAATTCAGGGTTTGGGGCGAACACTGCCTGGAGAACAGCTGGGGTTCACAGATCTGTGATGAACTATCCGGATTAAGCGGGTACCGAATAAGAAAACGCCACTATGATGCATTTCATGACACAGACCTGGACGGATACCTCAGGGCCAAGAAGATTGAACATCTCCTCATTATGGGTGTCAGCACAGATATATGTGTCCTGCACACTGTTTCAGGGGCTTTTCACAGATATTACAGAACAACAGTTATTGAAGATATGTGCCTTTCAATCGATCATGAAAGGCATAACGAGGCAATCTCATTTATGCACAGAAACTATGGCGTTGAAATTTCCACGTCACAGGTACTTAAGGGAGAAGTGAAATCTTGAGCAGAAATTTCTATGTGGCAACAGAGGAGGAGATTCTTCAGGGAAAAGCTTCAGATGTCTACTTCTCCAGAAGCCTTAAAGGCATTAAGAATGCTGAGAGTGACCCAGATGTAGTGGCAGAATTCACTGTTTCTGGGCCTCTGGATCCATGGATTTTGTTCTCCGGGCTGGAAGAGGCCATAAATATCCTGAAAGGGAAAGATGTTACTCTCCAGGCAATTCCAGAGGGGACTATCTTTCCGCCAAGGGACCAGTCCGGTATACCATTTCCAGTTATGCGGATTGAGGGCAAATACTCATCTTTTGGTATTTTTGAAACAGCGATACTTGGATTTTTATGCCAGTCATCAGGCATATCCACATATTCTGCAAGGATCAGACGGGAACTTGGTAATGTCCCGTTCTATTCTTTCGGTATAAGGAGAATGCACCCTGCCATAAGCCCCATGATCGACAGGGCTTCCTTTATTGGAGGAGCGGATGGTGTATCCGGAATTATCGGGGGGGAAGTTACAGGGACTACTCCAGTTGGAACCATGCCTCACGCCCTTTCCATCATTTACGGCGATCAGAATGCATGGAAGATGGTATCTCCAGTTGATGGCGGCAGGACAGTGCTTATTGACACATTTATGGACGAGAAGTTTGCAGCAATCAGAGCAGCTGAGACCGTGAAGGATCTGAAAATGATCAGAATCGATACGCCCGCTTCAAGGAGAGGTAAAATGGAATCAATAATACGTGAGGTGAAATGGGAGCTGGCACTCAGGGGTCATAGCAGTGTCAGGGTTATGGTTTCTGGAGGGCTTAGGCTTGAAAATCTCTCAGCACTGGTGAAAGCTGGTGCAGATGCTTTTGGAATAGGCACTTCAATCGCTTCGGCCAGGCCCTACGATTTCTCAATGGATATAGTGGCAGTGGATGGCAAACCGGTAACGAAAAGGGGCAAATTTTCTGGAAGAAAGATACCTCTCAGATGCAGCAGATGCAACAACTGGAAAGTTGTACCAGATAACTCAAGAGATATGCATTGCCAGTGCGGAGGATCTATGCAAAATGCATTTGTCAGGTATCTCGATCATGGGGAACAGATATCAGAATATCCTGCGGTTTCTGAAGTGAAGATTCTGGCCCAGCGCGAATTATCCCTGCATCCTTCAGCCGAAGGGGAAAAATGGCAGCAATAGGTCCCGGTGATAAATGTATAAATAACAGGGAGCCATAACATGTTATGGAATATGATCCGGTCTGTAACATGAAAGTATCAAAGGACAGCAAATTTTCTTCAGAATTTCAGGGCAGGACTTTCTATTTCTGCTGTGAAGGGTGCAAAACCGAATTCGACAAAAATCCCATAAAATATTCGAGAAAATAGTCCTCCCTGCAATATCCTATCTCTATCTTTATATGAATTGAAAATGCATATATGGGATGTAGCACTGATACATTATGCAACTATTAATAGACGGAGAATGGAAAGATTCTTCAGATGGAGCAAAACTGGAGAAGATAAGTCCTGTCACTGGAAAGAAATATGGGGACTTTCCTGCTGCAACAAAGGATGACCTGAAAGCGGCAATAGACGCAGCCTATGATGCTTTTCCAAAGTGGAGTGCACTTACAAGCAAGGAGCGTTCAAAATTTTTATACAGGGCTTATTCTCTAATTGAAAAAGACAGAAAAGAGCTTGAGGACCTTCTTTATAAGGAAAATGGAAAGGTAAAGATAGAAACCAGACAGGAGACAGATGGAGTTCTGGATCAGATTCAGTATTATGCAGAGTTCGCTAGAAAAATAACCGGGGACATTGTTGAAGGTGACACTCCGGAGAATAAAATCTTCCAGTACAAGGTTCCCGCAGGTGTTGTTGCTGCACTGACACCTTGGAATTTTCCTGCTGCAATGGTGGTTAGAAAGCTCTCTCCTGCACTTCTTACAGGAAACACCGTTGTAATGAAGCCAAGCAGCGACACACCATTTACTGCCTACTGGCTAGTGAAGAAATTTGTTGAGGCAGGCCTTCCCAAGGGAGTCTTGAATTTTATCACTGGCAAGGGGTCTGTTATAGGCGATGATCTTGTTTCCCACAGAAAGGTGGCTGTAGTCACAATGACAGGATCAACAGAAACAGGACAGAGAATTATGGAGAAATCCTCAGCAAACATGGCTAAACTCATACTGGAATTGGGCGGGAAGGCGCCATTCATGGTGTGGAAGGACGCAGACCTTGAGGCTGCAGCAAGAACATTCATATGGGCCAAATACTGGAATACAGGACAGTCATGTATTGCTGCAGAGCGCCTTTATGTTCATCAGGATGTATATGACAGATTCCTAAAAATGATAATCAGTGCTACAGGGAAACTGAAAGTTGGAGATCCGATGACATCCGATATGGGACCTCTCATAAATGAAGGGGCACTTCAGACAACCGAAAAGTTTGTTCAGGATGCAACTTCAGGTGGTGCTAAAACACTTGCAGGCGGAAAGAAGCCGGAGCTTAGTGGAGAACTCAGTGGCGGGTATTTCTTCCAGCCAACCATCATTGGCGATGTTACCCAGGATTCGGAACTATTCCAGAAAGAGGTATTCGGCCCTGTAATTGGGGCAATGAAAGTTTCTTCCGAAGACCAGATGTTTGAGCTTGCCAATGATTCTAGGTACGGCCTTGCATCTTATCTCTTTACAAATGACAATGCCCTTGTCATGAAGGCATCGGAGGCAATCCGTTTCGGAGAGCTCTATGTCAACATGCCAGGGCCTGAGTCATCACAGGGCTACCATACCGGATTCAGGCTCACAGGACAGGCCGGAGAGGGAAGCAAATACGGAATAGAAGAATATCTGAAGCTCAAAAATGTCTATATCCGGTATTCAAGGGAAAAGTTGAAAGTGGAGAGTGTCCGGGAAGACATTTTCTCCTGATCTTATTTTTAATTCCAATTAAAAATTAAATTTTTACTGCTTACTGAAGAACAGCAGAACAACCAGGCAGATCACAACAAGGCAGATTGCGACAACACCCGTGAGGGCCCAGCCAAGCTGAAGAGTATCGAACTTCAGCAACATACTTCTGGTAGCATTATAGGTCGCGTTCACTGTCTGCAAAGACTGGAATTTTGTTGAATATGATCCTATGTCTCCTGAATAGCCGAATGCCCTATACAGGGAGAATCCAGTAAGCCCAAGGAAAACTGCCGTCAATACTCCCCAGAGGGGCCTGTTCTTTATTATTGATTTTCCTTTGCTCTTATCTGACATGTATCAAAATTTCATTCAGGTATTTATAATGACCATAACATTTTCACATTGACCTTTTTTGCAATAAAGAGTTTGTAATTACTGGGGGGGTTAAATAAAATAAAAAGAGAGGATAAAAAAACATATTGGCTTAAGCAATTTTAATTCGATTCATGCTGCTCTTTGTATTGAATAAGTAATAATATTGCCATTTTAAAAGACTCAATAATCGTATAATGTAATTTGATAAACAGGCCATAATAAAGATGGTGAGAAGACATCCGGTTGCTTAAATCTGAACTTTTAGCCTTATAAATTAATGGTGCAGATGCCGAGCAATTCTATGGTTATTCACGCTTGAACGGGTCCAAAGACCGAATCCCAATTCTTGGTAAGATCATTATTTAAAAGGCAAGCGATAAAGCCTGTTCATTGCTTTAGCATGGCAGGAGCCACAATGAATTTTATGTCATGTGTATTTTAGATGTTAAAGGAAAATATCTAAAAAATTACTTATTTAATCAAGTTTAAATATATTATACAAGTAATCATCTCATGGCGAATAAAGGTGGCAAAGATATAAGACTCATTGGAGTTGTCTTCCTCGTTGATTTCTTGCTTACCATGGCTATACTTTTCTCAGACAGAAATTTACAAACAGATTTTGGAATTACGAAACCATACTTCATTCACTGGTACGGTCTTCTAATAACCGGTTTAATAGCACTTATTGGGGGAATAATTATTTTGAAACGGCCAGACCACAAGATTTTCACCACTGGCGCAGTAGGTTCTATCCTGCTCGCTCTCTTTCTGGTCTCTGATATTGCATTATACCACGAGGTCGGTTTTTCCACTCCCTTCCAGTTCGCAAAGTACCTGTTCGGAGTTACAAAATATCCCGGAAGCCTAACTTATATCCCCGGGCTTTATGATGCACTGTTTGCCTTATACATCGTAACATTTGCTCTTTGTCTCATGGGTAGGCATTCAGCTGGAAGAACAACCTAGGAAAAGGTGCATTACTTGACTGATGGACTGGAGCAATCTCGAAACCTAGGTTTGAGCTTCTTAAATCTCATCATCATTTATTCAATAATTCTTGCCATTCTTTTTCTTATTGTAAGGGGGACTGAGGATCACCCATTCAATCTTTATATCAGCATTCTCTGGTCCCTATACATTCCTGCTGCAATCCTAGGTGTAATAGGTGCTTTGAAATCCAGGAAAATCTCAGCATCTACAGAGGCCATAAAATGCTATTCAAAGCTTCATGTAGTCATACCAACTGTGGGGACTTCCGGTGTAATGGCAGCTCTTAATCGAGTGATTACATCGATTTATGAATGTTCTCCGAAATATTTTAATGAGTTTTCGGTGGATGTGGTCATAGATGAACACACCCAGTGTCAGCAAGAGATTGAGAATGTGCTTAAAGAAAGAAAAAATTCAAGGCTGATCATAGTTCCAGCCCAGTTCCGATGTGCAAATGGGGCTTTAGCTAAGGCGAGGGCTCTTGAATACGCTAGGGAGGAAAGGAGAAAATATGGGGAGTCAGGGAAAGATGAATTCATCTACCATCTGGACGACGACACCTCAGTAAGCCCTGAAACCATGGCCTCTATAGCTAATTTCATAAATAATGAAGGTAGGAGCTACGACCTGGCGCAGGGAATTCTTACTTTTCCACATTCTTACAGCAAATCTGGAATCAGCAAGATTGCTGATTCAGTTAGGCCTTCAGATGATCTTACAAGATTCTATTTCTTTACCGGATTTTTGCACATGCCTCTAGGGGGTCTGCACGGTGAGCATCTCCTTATTCGGGCAAGTGTTGAAGATCAGATAGGATGGGATTTTGGCCCAACAAAGGTAGAAGATTCTGCATTTGGCATGGAGTTTGTCAAATATTTTGGAAGAAGAAGTTACTTTCTACCTTCGAGAGTTACTGGGGCAAGCCCGCAATCAGTAAGGGATTTTATAAAGCAGAGAAGAAGATGGTACAGCGGTATAATATCACTGGCATTTAACCGGAGAGATAAAAAAGCAACAAAAATTCCTCTGATGGCATTTGCATTATTAACAATGTTCAGCCCTATGCAGTACATTCTGGTAGTTCTAATCATATCCGCACTTATATCTACCCAGGCTTTGCCAGTAAGCCTCTTGTTCCTTCCAGTATGGTCATTCAACTTCGCATATCAGCTCTGGCTTTACGAAGAGGGCTATAATATGAACAGAGAAGAATCCAAAAGGTTAAGAAAAGAGAGATCCTGGATGCGTTTCCTGACAATCCCCCTAATTTACATTTCAGGTTCAATGGAGGCACTGGCAGTAGCCCTTGGGGTTCTAGATTACCTGAAGAAGGACAGTTCCTTTGAAGTGATTGAAAAGCCTCTTTGAAACTGTTTCTAAAAGATTATATCTTGTAAGTGTGAAACTCATGGAACAGCAAGACGGCTAGAACGAATTAAAGGTTTTCTCCAATCTCTTCGGGATGCGGGGAAGATAGTAAGGAACTTGAAAGTCTTGGATAAATCCAAGCTTGTGTTAACCTATTATTCAGACTTTCAACCATCATATTAATAAAGAAGGGACATCATGTTATTAATTGGAATAATGTCATAAATATGATGACCGGAAGTTTGGGTATTGAAATATGTGGGGTAAATTCTTAAGCTCTGATAATGCTTCTGGCAAGATACAGATAGCAAGGGAATTTTCTGAAAGATTGTGGAATAGACATATAGAGTTCATAGGAATTTCCGGTTCTGTCTCCTATACCCCAGAACCAGGGGATGACATAGACATATTTCTAATAACAAAGAATGGCTGGTTGTGGCCAGAACTGTTTTGGGCATTCCTGTTAAGAAGAATACTGAGAATGAATGACATATGCCTGTCCTTATCATTAGACAGCAGTTCTGCAGGACTTCTTTTCCAGAGATTAACCCATCTTCAGGAAAGGGATGCAATGCATGTAATTCCCATGAAAGGAAAAGATTTTTATTATGAACTTCTACGACAGAGACAGGTGGTTGATGCTCAAGGAGATGTTCCCGCGCTATCGAATAGTACTACAAAGTTAGCTCCTAAAACTTTCATGGGGCTGATAAACATAGTCTTTTTCCTGCTGATGTCTCCACTGCAGAAACTTAAGGAGATAAGGTTCAATTCCCTATATTTCCGAACGGAACCTGAGGTGATTTATCACATAAGGATGGGTCCTGGAACGCTGATACTGGATTCAGAGAAGTACAGGAAACTTTCGGGGTATGTGGAGGAGACAAATGACTAGATCGGCAGTATTCTTTTCATATGGAAGTCAGCCTGACATTGATTATATTATCTCCAGTTCTGAAGCCTGGCCCTTTGATGAGATTCTCATAGCCATAGGTGGGGATGTGAAATTACCGGAAATGACGAAGTCCGGAAAAAATGGGAAGATAAGGATTTTTCATGAGGAGGAGAGACTCGGCAAGATTGCTTCTTACAACAGAATCATAAAGGAAGTAAAAGGTAATTTTGTTTTCCTCATCTCAGGTGATGTGAGATTTGAACCGGATACACCCTTAAAACTCCTTAACCTGGCAGACGATAATGTTGGGCTTGTGATACCAAGGATTGTACCATCCACTGGTGAAAGCCTTGCCCAGAAGGTCGGATTCACTATATGGAATACCCACGAGATCTTTAACACATTGCGAGCTAGATCTGGAAAATTCTTCTGCGGAGGAGAATTCCAGCTCATATTGGGCACCCATCCGACAATTCCAGAGTGGATAATAAATGATGATGAGTATCTGGGGAACCTGATTTATGCATCAGGGAAAAAAATTGTATACTGCAAGGAGGCAATAGTTCAAAATGAAACACCACGGAGCTTTATTCGTCTATTGCAGCAGAGAGTGAGGGTTAATTATGGCCATTTTCAATGCCTGAAACTTTTTGGGAATACCTCTTCCTTCAGTTTTGAATTTGCCAGGAATTTCAGGGAGTCACTTTCTATCCTGAGGAAGCTTGTTCTGGGTGAATCAGTAAACATTTTCACACTTTTTCTAGCTGTTTATGTGGAATTTACAAGCATTGTAATCTCAAGGGTGGATTTTCTGTTTAATGTGGATATGAGGAAGTGGAAGTTAGTCAGCTCGGATGTCAGATCGTCAAAATAATCTGATCAATTTAGGAAAGCAACCGGCCATCAAATAATTTCGAGGTCAGAATTTCTAGGTTTAATCGTAGTTGCCTTATTTCTGGCAAGCTTAATCTCCCTTATGATCAAAAACAGGAAAAATGCATTAGAAACAAATATCAGTGCATATAGGGCAATCCTGCCATATATGGATGAGAAGAGAAAGTTCTGAGCCTGGCCGAAAATGGAGGACAGATAATTGTAGGATAATTCAGGATTAAGGAAGAATGCGAGTGAAGAACTGATGGAAACATATGCAACAGGAATTATTGAGAGACTGAGTGCCTCTTTTGGCCGACCGAGGATCAGGTAAAGAGATATGGGATAAATCATATACTGTGGGTTCACTATGTTGTATGTAAGAAAGAACAACAGGAAGGAAACTACGAGAAAATGCTCAATATTCTTCCCTGTCTTCCAGTAAATTCCAACTAGTATAGCATAAACCGGAGCAAACACATAGAGAAATAGAGAAGGGAATTTACTGACCCGAAGAACCTTAAGTATCACCTGCCACGAAAGCCCGTTAACGAAGAATACACCGTTGAATGTAGGAGATGACCTTGAAAAGAACAGGGTTGAAAGGTTCATACTGAAATTCCCAACTGAGTAGTAAAGAAACAGAACCAATGATGCAATCGCACATACAATGAGGAGGTCCCGACCCCTGTGCCTGCTGGAAACTATTATAAACGGGATTAATAAGACGGGGAATATCTTTATAGCTGTACCTATAGAGGCCATTAAAACTGAATATGATGTTCTTGATTTCCGGAAATAATAGATGGACATTAACATGCAGAAAGCTGCTACTGCATCAATCTGTCCCCAGGCAATTCCAATGAGTATGACAGCTGGGTTAAGCAACCACAAGCCAAAGTTCTTACCTTTAAGAGGGCTCATCCTCCAGATCATCGCATAGGATCCGAATATCGACAGTACCATTGGTATCTTGATTGCTGCATAAAGATCGTATAAGGGAAGGGATTTGATTGCTTTCCAAGCAGAATACAGATTGCCATAGATCACGCCAATGTAATTCAGGGACAAATTAGACGGAATCTTGTCCAGATTGGAAAGGAATACCAGGCGATCGACTAACTCACTGTAATAAGGAAACACAGGGGGGTAAGCCCATTTTAACGGCCCAGGAAGCTGGGAGGACGCTATATAAGGATCGACTCCATGGAAAAGCCTTAATCCAGATGAGATCATGAAGAATAGGTCATACCGTTGTCCAATCAAAACAGAGATGACAGAATACAAGATCGCAACAGGAAATAGCAGAAATTTTCTGGAATAAGCTGCTATTACTGAGGCAAAAAAAGCTAATGCTAATGAAGAATAGAACATTATTTCCAGTAAATAAGGTAAGATAGTTTGTTTCACAGATAAGTGAATTAGAGGGGAGGAAACTCCATTAATTTCAATTTCCAAGGTAATTGTTCCATTGTCTAAATATTTAAATGGCAATTCTGTTGAGAACTGGTAATAGAGGTTTCCATGCACGGTGGAACTGTAAACCTTTATCCACTGACCACTTGAGGGTGCAAGTGCTAACAGGTTAATTGTATAGTTTCCGACAATCTGAGAGTCTACCTGGAATTTTATGTCTCCGGTATTGGACTGAAAAGTTCCCGTTGATATATTAGCCGGGTATACTTTCATCTGATGGCTTCCAGAACTCAGGACAATTGTATTTGAATAGCCTGGTTGGATGGAGTAGTAAGCAGGTATTGAAAAAAGCAATACCGAGAGGGTGAATATAACAGCTACAACCTTCCAGCATTTTTTCAGGTCATACACCTCGCAAATTCAGATATTAAAATCTGGTGAACCTGTATAAAAGCGGACTGGTATCCATATCTTGCCATTAATTGACAAGGATTCACAAAGTAAATATATCAACATTTCTTTTTAATTATATGTCTGAGGTTAAAACCAAACCTCCTGACGTACTGATCAGGACATTCAATTCTGCAGAGACCGTCAAGTTGTGTCTCAAATCCATTCATGATAACATACCATTCAACAGGATTATAGTAGCAGATCACAACAGTACTGACGGAACAGCAGAAATAGCCAGATCCATGGGGGCAGAAGTACATTCTGAGGAATTGGGGCTAGGTTACGCAACAAAGATGCTTATCCGGGAATCCATATCTGAATATGTCCTCTTTGTGGATGGGGACGTTGAAGTTATCCGGCCAGATTTTGTTGACGTTTCCACAAGATATCTAAATGACAGAACGACAGGAGCAGTTGTTGGATGTGGCAGAAACCACGATTTCCTTTATGGGCTTCCACTTGGCCTCACGATGTTTCGCCGTAGAGATATTTTGGACATCAATATGCCTGATGTAATACAGGGAAGGGAGACATATTATCTTCAAGAACTTCTCAGGGCAAAGTCACTGAATGTAAGGTACGTAAGGGACGCGATAGTTCATCGTTCCACATACAGAAGATACCGGGCTTGGCCAGAGTGGCAAGGGGCACAGATAAGAATGACTCCAGGTAGACACATACGTCAACTAGCATACGCAATTCCCATAATATATATGATGCACCTGAACAGCAGAAGTGTTCGGAACTACCTGTATTCTCCTATTTTCTACATAAAACTACTTTCTGGTTATCTAAATCCGGGTAAGTTCGGCTCATTTGATCGGAGAGATTTTTCAAGGCGATAAATTTGCTTGGAGAAATTTTCTTTAATGATCTGGAGGTGTGAAAGGTAGTGAAGATCTATTCAGAGCGCTTACCCCTTAAATATTTGTTCTCAAACCATGGAGTATGCCTTGGTTTTGATACCGAGAAGCAATCATTTTTGTTCCTGATTTCCAGAAGAGGGTTGATATTAATGCGAAGGCCTACGGGAGACACTATCGTTGAAGCTCTGGACTATGAGATCCCAGAGATACATCAGGCTCTAATGCATGAAAGGGAGCTTCTGAGGAAAATGAAGAAGGAAAAATGATAAAGGAAACTGATAATGAAAAGCACCAGTCTCATAATCATCTCACTCTTTTCCTGGAAAAGTCAGCGGTTGATCTTGCATTCATTTCGGAAGAACAATATGTATTCCTGATCTCATCTGATTCGGATTCTAGGTGGCCTTCTCATATTCTGAGATCAGGGACAACCACCTTGAAGGTAGGTGACCGGAGATTATCTGGATATGCTTCGCTGATAACCTGTGAGAAGGAAAAAAGGCAAATAGAGGCTAACTTCAGAAAAAAGTACGGTGATACATATTTCGATCGTTACTTTCAGCACCCAGGAAGATTTCTGAAAATAGACACATCAAACAATTCAGCATTTCGACAAAAGAATTACTTTGAATGGCTTGAGGAGGAATTTGACAGTGAAGCAGAAAATTATGATAACCACATTTTCGGCAATAGGATCAACAAACTACTGCGTGAAAGATCACTAGAAACTATTTTCGGGTATCTAAAACCTTCATTCCGGGTTCTGGAGATTGGATGCGGTTCAGGCACTGAGACTATAGAAGTATTGAAAAATGAATGTAGTGTCGTAGCAGTTGACATCTCTGGAAGTATGATACGGAAGGTAAAGGAAAAGGCAGTACAGGCTGGTTTGAGCCACAATCTCTCCACTTTCAAGCTGCGGGCATCCCAGCTATCTGAGATTCTCAATATTTATGGCCCGGAAAGCTTTGATCTCATTTATTCCACCTTTGGGGCATTAAATTGTGACTCAGAGATTGAAAATATTCCACCGATTTTGGCACATCTATTGAGGAAAGGTGGTCATTTCATAGCAGGAGTCTATAATAAGTACTGCGTTTCAGAGTTACTCATAAACCTAACTTTATTGCATTTCAACAGGCTGTCATGGAGGCTACGGAACCCGATCCCGGAAGGGCATTCCAGATTCTGCATTGATGTATATTCATTCAGCCCAGGTGAATTCAATTCCATGTTCAAAGGGCATCTTAAACTGGTCAGGTCTCTTGGGGTTCCGGTTCTAATCCCTCCTTCAAACTTTAAAAGATTTATGGACCTCACCGGAAAGAGATTTGAAAAAATGAGTAGTGTAGATAGAAAACTTGCAGGGGTTTGGCCTTTTAAGTATCTTGGGGATCATTTCATTTCAGTATTCGAAAAAAATTGAAATCACTAAATTCAGTACCCTCTGATTTTAAAAGAAATTATCCCATTAACATTAACAAGTTCAGAACCACATCGTTTGCAAGTCTCGGTCTCATTCTCGCCAGGGATTTTAGCGAAGTTGGTCCCGCACACCTGGCATATGAAAGGGTTCAAAGAGCAGACTTGTGACTCAATTGCTGATGTTCTCTGAAACCTCAAAAATGTATGAGGAGGAAAACCGAATGGGGCGGTTATCCTTTCTAGTGTCCTTATTGCAGATATACTGAAGATTTTGAAAGGGATGTAATCTCCCAGCCCCGTAATATAAATGAATGTAAGCTTTAACTGGTTGGTTTCAGCTGACTTTATTATCCTGGAGGTCTTGAAGAAAAACTCATCAAAGTTTGATCTTCTTACCTTTACCGCGGCTTTTGCTCGATAAGATGCGGAAGTTACAGATTTGGAGGAAACATACAGTCTGTCAAGCAAATAAGCGATCGATGGGTAATGGTAAAAGCTAAGGATCAACAACCCTCCATTTCTTAAGTACAAGGATAAGTTGGCAATGGATGTATATGGGTTCTCAAGGAAATTCAGTACCCTCACAATCAATATGGCATCGAAGAAACCTTTTCTGAATGGGAGAGAATTTAGGTCTGAATTTACAGTAACTATTCTGGCATCATAAGAATGAACTCTCTCAAGGAACTTGGGCTCGATGTCAACTGCAAACCTATTCTGGGAAATTTCAGATAGCTCATCTTGCAATCTTCCTTCCCCACACCCCACTTCCAAAACATTGTTCAGCCTTCTTTTTCCAAGTAACTCCAGGATTACTTTTTTTTCTATAAGGGAGACCTTTTCTCTCCCTTTCCAAAGTGAGGCAAAGTCAAGTTTGGAGAAGTCGTTTGTCATTCCTTATGTATTCATGCGAAACATGGATATATGAGTTGGTAAAATCTTGGGTGGTTTAATAATAAAGCAAAATGAGAATCGACATACTGAATTTGACCTTTTGAGACTGCAGCCATAGGGGAATATCACTTTTATAATATCTATGCCAGAGCAATTATTCAGCCAACAAAATGGTAAAATCCATCAACTATTCTGGGATTTTTCAGAAAATACCTTACATACGTGTATTTCAGGAGAATGATTAAGATATCTAATGATCATAGTTAAGTAAATATCTTCAATGGAAAGTTATAATGGTAAGGCGATGAGTTAATTCCTAATCCAGATAAATAGGGTATGCGGGTGCCGGGATTTGGACCCGAGGCACGAGCTTGGCAAGCTCGCGTGTTACCAGGCTACACCACACCCGCTTAGCCACGAAATATTTTCTAAGCTAATAATCATTGCGTTTTAACAAATTGAATTTCATATTAGTTGAAAGAGCGAAATATCCATGTGATTAACACTAGAATAGGTAATATGAAGGAGATTTTGAATATTTATTCCTTCTGGTATATAACCTATTAGATGTATCAGAGTTAGGAACAAACATTATATAATTAAAAAAGTAATTTTGTAAGTAGACACAGTAAATATAAGCCTAACATAAAAATTCAGAAAATTATGTATTTGTATCATTGAATACTAATTAATATTTGGAAGGAGTAGTGTCAATCACTACAAAACTATTTTAATAAGTCATGAATTAGACCCTTACATAGGTGAATCCTTAGATGATAGTGTCTGAAGAAAGAAACAGGTATCCCGAAATCAGATTCGCCAATGATTTCGAGATTAGCAAAAATGCCCCGTTTAAGACGGTGGACGAGTTTGTCAGCACAATGGGTCACCTTATAACCCCTGACATGATGGTTATAAGAGTAACAGAGAGTCTCTGTCCGATCTGTGTTGATGACGAAAAATTTGACCAGATGAGGATACCTGCGGTTGTGTACGAGAATGCCGGTGAAGTGAAACTCATAAAGGAGTGCTCGGAACACGGTGTTACAAAAGAAAAATACTGGGAAGACTATGAAATGTACCAGGAGGCCAAAAAATGGCTGGACCCGGGAGTAAAGATCCTTAATCCTCACGTTGCATACCTCGAATCAAAAATTGTTTGCCCGACACACTGCGGTCTTTGTGTCAAACACAAATCTCACACTGGTCTTGGCAATGTAGTTGTAACAAACCGCTGTGACCTTTCCTGCTGGTATTGCTTCTTCTACGCAAAGGAGAACGAACCAATATACGAGCCAAC
>DARE01000021.1 GCA_002503205.1 Thermoplasmatales archaeon UBA447
TCCATGTAAAAAATAACAGTTCATTGTATATGTATTTACATTGAAATTCCGAACCAGATTTTCGGCGTTCGCAGTACAATCAAAGAAAGGAAAGTTTGTAATATTCATAATCGCACCCTGCAGTTCCGGAGCTTAATTGAAATTGTTATCTTATGCTTTACCGATCAAGCGTCCATTGCCGGTGCCGATGTGTTCAGTTTTCATTTATGCCCAAACGTCTCCGAAATCTCATGAAACGAGATCTGAGATGCCATGTCGGAAGCATGTAAGGAAATTTTGCCAGCTGGCCTAGAATCCGGATCGGATTCCATTGGCGAGTCGGTGTAAATTTGCAGTTTATGCAAATTCTTAGCCCATGATATTGCAGTTAATAGCTCCCTTATGATGGCCGCCTCGTCATGTGCCATTTTCAGTACACCGGCCGTTACCGCCGCCGGTATATCTGTATATCACATCGTACGCCTGCACGTACAGTGTCCCGTATACCGGCCGTACTGGTCACAAGGTGCACATTAGAAGGTGCTATGATGCATCAGACAGAGTCCTTATCGAGTCCTCTGATTAAAGTGAAACTTTTCAGTCAGAGTTTTTTCTGATTACTAACGACACTTCTGATGAGGGAGTCCCACAATTCCGCGGTTTTGTCCCAGGAATATTTCTGCGCCACTTTGACCGAGGATGACCACCATCTTTCCGGATCCTTCAATATGGAGAAAGCAGCCTCAGCAAGTGCATCCCTGTTGCCATTCTCAACTTTGATGCCGTTCAGCCCATCCTCCACAGCATCCCTGACCCCGGGCACACAGTAGGCAACGGTGGGTGTGCCGGCAGCTGAGGCTTCAAGAATAGAAAATCCCCATCCCTCGGTAACAGAGGTGTGGACATTGAGCCAGGATGAAGCAACTATAACTGAAAGTTCATCACTGGAGATTCTTCCTTTGAATTCAACATTATTCTGGACATCTAACTCATTTGCCAGTCTTTTCATGCTCTGTTCTTCCGGCCCTGTTCCAATGATGAAAAGTTTGATGTCTCCAATCTTGCAGAGTATGCTCTTAAGCAGGTATAGAATTTCCTCTGGTCTTTTGTATCTTCTCATTCCACCAAAATAAACAATGCTTGGGTATTTTGATTTAGCAGCAGAATGAAACATTTTCCTGTCAACTCCCGGAGGAATCATTATTATTTTATCCTCCTTTATCCCCAGTTTGAGAAGATCATTTCTAGATGTTGCCGATTCAGTGACGAAATATTTACCATGGTAGATGATTAAGTAGCATCTTTCAATTGCTGTGATCAGTTTAGCTATTACTGCTCTGACCTGCCCAGGAAGAGATCTGGCGTGAAGATGGTGAAAGAACACGACATTGTGTTTGTTCAAAATAGTTGAGGAAATCCACGGGACTGCATGCCCTAGGTCATCCACTACGAGATCAAAATGGTATTTAAAAAGAAAAACAGGAAGCGCTAGATGCGGTCCTATGTTTTTACCAAAGCGATGGATTTCAATTCCATTGAGATTTTCCACAGGTTTGCATCCTTCCCAGCCTCCTGCTAGCAGAATTATTTTATGACCTTTCTGAAGGAGTCTTATACATACTTCGGATATTGTTCTCTCCGCGCCACCGGCTCTTGGATTTAGTGGATCACGATGTGCAAGCCAGAGGATTTTTGACATGGTTCTACCTATGATCTTCCCGACAACATGCCAATGAGAAATGAAATACTTCTCACTGAGATTAGCGGAGAACACAGCATGTTACCAATAAACTGATTCATGCTTATCTTTCTCATGTGTGAACCTAGTCTACTTGCATTGTATAATGGAATTGCTTTCAGTATGGTTTGGTCTTTGCCGTAAGTTCGATATTTGCGATAAATTGACATAATGGAATCGTCCTCGTAATGCTTAATTAATTCATCATTCTTGTAGTAGAAAAATGAATCTGTCATCGAGATGGCCTCCTGAAAAATAATGTGATGTTCACCATATCCGATGGAATTGAACATTCTATCAGGTATCTTTTGTCTGAGAGAACTAAAGACTTTGCTTAATAGATTGTTTTTATAGAGCCGCGGGAGAATGTAGGATGGGATTCTTTCCTTTATTCTATCAGGCTCGGTATTTCTTTCAGAGATATCCTTGTATATTTTAGCCTGAGTTGCCCAGAATCCAGAACCAATGGATCCCTCTCTGATTGCCACCATATCAAAACTCTCAATATATTGTTTCAAGATATCAAGAGCATTATGTTCCAGCAACCTGGTTGAATCCATCACCAAACTATATCTGCCCTTTGAGAGACTGTGAGAGACTTCTCTTCCCCGCAAATGTTTTATCTTACCAACTTCGACGTGCCTGACTGAATAATCCTCAAGTATTTTCAAGATTGCTGGCTCTGAGGATGAGTTAGCGCAAACAATTTCAAATGAATCATATGATTGCCTCATTATGGATTCCAGCGAGTCTTTTAGACTTTTTTCTCCCCGTGTAATAATTTCAATAGAGAAATCCACCACTTATTAGGAAGATGTGTAATATTAATAAAGAATTGCCAATACCCGTCTTGAAAGGTGACGCGTATAATTTCCGGAGTGGACTTTTTTTTATCGGAGGATTCCCCAGTAAGTGTGGTTATCCCCACCTACAACCGTTATTCCATGCTTAGGAGACTCCTTGAATCCTTGAAAAAGACAAAGTTTCCTGTGAAGGAGATCATAGTGATAGATGATGCCTCAGATGACCAAGCCTACAGTTCATTACAGCAAGAATTCCCATACATCAAGTATATCCGGCACAGCCATGTTATGTATGTAGGGGAGAGCAGGAATGATGGAATAAGATTGGCTTCTGGCGATTATATATTTATGGTGGATGATGATAATACCGTTGACAGTGAGTGCATCGGTAATCTGGTTGAAGTGATCTCAGAAGATCCATCCATTGGCGTAGTTGCCCCTGTAACCTGCTATTATTCTCAACAGGACACGGTGATGTATGCCGGTTCCAGATTTTCAAAATATATTAGGCGTACAATATTTCTATTTAAAGATCAAAAATATGCCTCGGTAAACCGGGAAGTTTACGAAACAGATGGATTTGCCAACAGTTATATGTTTAGGAAGGATGCTGTGAGAAAGGTTTATCCTATCCCGAAGGATATCTTATTGGGTGGCGAAGATGGCTTCATTCAGATGCGAATAAAAAAGGAGCTTGGAATGAAGCTAGTTCTTGTTGGAAATGCCAGAGTTTTTCACGACTTTCTTCCATCTCAAATGTATTCGAGAATGACGCCATTCAAACTATATTATGCCATGCGGGGAAAGATAACGTTTGAAAAGAAGCTTGAGCGTGGTTTTCAGAAATTAATCTTCTCCTTTGCAGTACCTGTTTATGCCGCTTATTATTTGCACTGGGCCATGCGGACAGGAAAGAAAAAAGAGGGGATAATTGCCGTCCTTCTTGGGTTGAGAGATGGTCTTCTGGGAATTTATATCAACAGATATTAATTGATAGCATATGATAACCCAACATACGAGGAACTGAGAGGAACAATGAAAAGATAGAATATCTCTGGTGAAAATCTTTGGCTGAAAGTATTACTGCTATATGAAACAGTGGCACCCACGTAATTATTGAAAGAAAACACTGGTGAAGATATTGTCTGAACCCTGCCATTGGAATAAACAGAAACAGACCGGTTAATGCCATAGGCAATCGCAACATTGTTTTCTTCCGCCAGATTCAGATTCAACAGATTTACAGTTTTATAATTTGTGATTTCGTTTCCAAATGATAAGGTTGATTTTCCTGAAGAATTCGCGACATAGATACTGTCTGAGTACCCACCGAGTGATGGACCGTTCAATACAACCCCGGCAGTGTTCTGAGTTGATCCGAAGCCCCAACCCATGATAATGCTATTAGAAACACTGGCTCCAGTACCTACCGCTTCGTAAGCAGCCCCGTTATTAAACCCATTAAGATATAATCCGTTGTTGACCAGTATAGAGCCCCCAGGTAGACCGTAACCTCCGGATATAACTCTAAGGAAAGGATTCAGAATGTTGCCCTTAAAATTGTAATAGTCGGAAGTACTGCTTGGGTGGCCAAATACATAAACACCATTGTCGAACTGGCCATAGTAATGGCTTAGTTCTGGAGCTTCTCCAACTGATAGACCGTTCATTACAGATACATTCTTCTGGAAGGCCATTATTGTAATATCCTCTGACCCGCCTGGAGGAATTGAGCCGGGGTTAATCCAGTAGACTGCCGTGGTCGAATTGTAAGCTTCCAACCAAGAACTTATAGGATTAGCACCACTGAAAAACCCGATGTTTGTCCATGCCCTGTTATTTGCATAATTTAACTGGCTGGATTTAAGGGTTAGCATCATTGGTACTGATTCAGATGATTTATTGCCTTGATTGTAAATAAACATGCCAACAGTATTTGGCGAAAAATCAGATATTGTGAGATATTCGGACGAATATTTGGTAATTTCACCCTTAAGGCCTGAAGAGACAACGCTGAAAGTGTAATCGGATGGTGCAATTACTGTCATATTAAGACTATAATTAAGCGGCCCAGAGTAGTCACTAAGATTGAAAGACCTTGCAAATGTTGAAACACCGTTGCTTGCCTCGATTGAAATGTTTCCTGTAAGATTGTTGGCAGTGAATCCGAAAGAGAATTTATAATTAGCTGGGAGTAGAAATATCTTATAAAATGTATTAAAGAGAGGCCAATTGTGCAAGCTTCCATTAAAACTATAGAACGTCACTGTGCTTTCATGATAAACGTAATTAGAACCTATAAAATTCATACCTGATGATATAACTGTATCACCGGTGTAATTCAATTTGTATAGATAAAATGGGTAGGAATAGGCCAGTAAGCCATAATGGTAATGGGAATAGAAATATGGAAACCATGTTGACATGCTGCCATCACTTGAATTGTAAAACGGAAAAGTATACCAGCCGCCAGATGTTCCCGCGTTATTGACATCCACAGCAATAAACTGTGGGACAGTTGAACTAGGTTTAGGGCCTTCATCATAGAATGATGTACTGAGCCAAGGGAGATTTCCTGGTCCGAACACGAAATTCCTAGGGCGATTTGCATACTGCGGCTCGCTATCCTCAATCATCACAGTGGTGTTCCGTGGTACAAGGCCAACGAATTGATTGGCAGTTCTGTCAGATGATGTTACATTTATTTCGTGACCGAAATTGGCATATGCATTAATGCCTGGGAGGTTTGGGTTATTTAACGGGCCATATGGGTTGTAAAAAATTCCCATGAAGATAATGAGGATAACGAAAAGTAAGATTCCTGTTTTCTTTATTGTGCCATTTTGAATTGGAACTTTTAAGGTTATTTTCTCATTATCTTTTTTCTGAGCGGAAAATGTTGGCAAAAGAATTAGAAAAAACAGTATGGGGGTGAAATACTCACCATCATACTGGGCTTTTATACTACTAAAAGTATATCCCCCGAACAAAATAAATGCTATTACCGGTAAAATAGATAATATATAGATGATCTCGCCCTTCTCAATCACCAAAGCAAAAATAACTATGAATAGAATTGCCATTAAAAAAATGATAATAAAACCTTGGTTGAATAATGATACCAAGTTTCCAAGATATCCAGAAATAATGCTTTGTGATGTTGAGGAGACACCACCATTAAATGATGCAAGGCCAGTTAATTTATATTGCCAGCCTGCAAAAATTATGGAAGGGATTGGCGCAAGCAATAATGCAGCCTTCTTCAAATTTTTCCGAATATCAAAACTATGTTTTTGCCCCCATGCTCTTCTAAAATGATCTGCTTCATTTATAATTAAGAAAATTATCACGAAGAAAGCCATGACAATATTCGTTGTCGCAGCAAAGAAATAAAGTATCCAAGATAGCTTTGGCCTGTTATCCATAAAATAGAAAGCAGCAAAGAAGAAAGTTGAGAAAAAACCGGCGATGTGGAAATCAAAAAATAAATACCAGCTAATGGGAAAGAAAAAAATGAAGGAGAGAGCAAGTGCAACAGATATCGGTTCTGAGCCATACTTTCTTCTAGCTATTAAATATATAAAGACGCTGGCCAATAATGTACCGAATGACTGTATGTAAAGAAAAGTACCTGGATCTGGAAAAACAAGGGTTATGTACGAGATGAAAAGCGTAAAAGGCTTAGAAGTAGGCACCAATATCAGCAATTTACTGATGGAATATGTTCTCGCAATGGAATTAAGTGAAGAGACCTGGGCACCAAGATCATAAACAAAGGCGTGAAATGAGTATAACTTTTGTAATTCAACGATTAACCACAATGAAGATGATAATATATACATCGCTAGAACAAGAAAGAAGGCATAATTCCTCCTTAACAGAAGAATAATCGATGATAGTTCTTCTTTAACTTTGGAAGAATGGTTTGAGTTCATACCAGTTTTCCTCTATAGATCATAGCATATAATTGTTCTCTCTGATCGGACTCAGTACACTCACTGCATTTCGCGACTCAGTCTCATCCTTAATTCGTAGTGTTTAAAGAAAAACTCTTCCCGATTTATTTTTACCCCTAGATTTTTTAGGAGTTAAATGTGAGAATTTGTTGGGTATGAAATCTATGGAAGTTGAATGTTGCATATCATGTAGAAAATTACAAATGAACTTATTTGTTGGCGATCATACCAAACAGACAATTCAGATATGATGTAGCTAAAAGTCTCAGCGATTCGGATACTGATTTTGGCTCATAATAATGTGTGAAATAGTACAAGTCAAGCATCGAAATTGATATCAACGAAAGAAGGAGAGGAAAGAGGCTACGAGAAATTTTCCATACATGTGCTCTGGCGTACCATGCGAAGCTGAAAGTATCACTACGGAAATGACTACTGTTTCCATGTTTGTCATAACTAACAGCTCTATTAACTATGAAATTGCGGTACCCAGCCATTTTAAATTTCAAATCGAACAGTGCAATTTCGTGAATAAACCTTGGATCAAAGGTAATCCCCAGTGAGGTTGCCAAATTCCTGTCAAACATAAAGACATTTTGTACATCATCAACCTCAAAGAATTCTTCTTTTGAATACTTTGGAACATTTAAGCCTATAAGTTTTGATCGTACCATACCGCTATAGCTTTTCTCCCCTGTTGTAGGATTGTAGGACTGAGGTCCAATGACTCCAAATCTGTTTTCTTCTGCAAAATTTAATAGAATTTGAATGGATTTTTCATCAATTTCTATGTCACTATCAACAAAAAGTAAATACTTACCATGAGCACTCTGTAATGCTAAGTTTCTTGCAATCTGTGGCATTATTTTTTTCTTGTTTTTTATTAAAATCCATTTGGTAAGATCTATTTCTATAAGATCACTGCAGTACTTATTCCGATAAGGATCTTCAATTAAGAGAAGTTCCACCCTGTAATGTGGATCAAGATACTTCACAGCTCGCTCTATTGCATTTATTGTTCCAGTTAGTTCGTCACACCGATTATACACTATTACCGCTATCGTTAAATCCATTTCTTCAGTATAGGATTCTTGTACTTTTCTCTTCATTCAAATCTCACAGTCATTAATCAGGTATTTTAATATTTTATTTTTAAGTAAGCTTTACCTCTAACTCATGACATAAATGTAAGTTCAAGTACAAGAAACAGTCTAATCCTTATTCTTAGTTATCTGAAAGGGATTACGATCTTACTATCAAATATTTCGATATCGTCAATTATAGCAGATTCCTTAATAATCTTAGGATTTATTTCGGCAGGCTTCGAATTTTCCAAGTATTCTATTATCTCGCCGGTAAGAGTATTGAGAGTTAACTTGATATTTCCTTTAAAGGCTGAGATCCTCCTGAAATCGATCGATTCAATTGCATTTTTAAGCCTCTCTTTTTCTGCAGATGATTTATGATTCAGTGCTGATGACATGTCATGCAGAACACCAAAACTTTCGGAGAAAGCAACTTCGCTTGGAATCAATTCATAATTATCTTCTGACGAAATTGAATCCATCATTGCAAAAAGATCGACGCTAGAGCATACCCTATTATCCGCTCGCCCAAATTCACGCTTTGGGTATTTTATCAGCAAAGGCACTTTCACCAGTTCATTATATAGAAATGTTCCGTGCCCTCCAAAACCGTTTTCCCATAGAGATTGTCCGTGATCAGAAGTTACAATTATTAGTGTATTGTCCCACTCATTCATTCCTTTGAGATGTGTGAAGAAAGCAATCAGAAAATTTTTGACCTGTTCACCCTGCGCTGAGTATTCTTTGCGAATTTTATTCACTTTATTTAAATTCATTCTCTCGTTTGAAATTATTTCTTTATATTCATCATATAGATAAAAAGGTGTTGAATATGGTTCATGCATTTCCATTACGTTTAGAAACAAAGAAAAAGGCTTTAGAAGTGAAGTATTCTTAATCGTCTCAACCACGTATGATGCTCCTTTCTCAGTTGGGAAGTTAAAACGATCAGCCAATCTTTCTACTCTACGCTTAGTATTATAGAGATTTACCAATTCTCGTATTCTTCCAGCTTTTATCATTTTTGATATGATCTCTTTCTTAGATGCTCCTCCGAATTCTTCAGATAACTCGCTTATTAAAACACTAAACTGCTGCTGACTAAATGGAAAATCAAAATACTGGAAAACGTCAAATCCTCTTTCGAAAACTGTCCCAGGTCTTATGCTTATATTTCTTGAGATACCATAATTTGTGTAGCCTTTTTTCTTAAGTTTCTGAAAAATAGTGGTATATTCTAATTTCGTAGGGAAAAAATCATTAAGATTGACCGAGGACGTTCTATGTTCCTTATCTTCATGTATCCCGTGTTCAGACGGATATTTTCCAGTGAATATTGAGGCATGAGAAGGAATCGTCCATGGCGCAGGGGCAATGCAGTTCTCATAGATAGTAAAATCCTTGAAAAATGGAACATTATCGTATTTAAGTTGCTGAAAATTTATGATCCCATCGCGTAATGTGTCTATTACGACCAGTATTATATTAGGTTCCTTTAAACTCACATGTATCCTAATTCCCTAAGTTTTTCCATTATGCCTTCCTTGTCCTGAGACCTGCCGGCCCTCTCCTCAGTTCTCACCAAATCCTGCTCCCAAGCTGGCCTAGTATCTGTGGGCTTAGAATCGTTTATGCCATCAATCGATCGGTAGCCCTGGTAATATAATGGATGAATCGGCAGCTTAAACTTAAAGATGTAATTCCAGATATCAGCCTCTGTGAACGTAAGTATCGGGTGAACTCTGACGTGCGTCGGATTCTCCCTTGGGTGCATGAATAATTCTGTAGAACGCGCATTATTTTCATCCCATCTTACGCCTACGAAAGCACAATCGAATCTGTTTTTCAGTATTTCGCCCTTCATCGGTACAGTTTTCAAAATATGATTTGCCACTTCAGAATCCAATCCATATCTAAATTTATCTCCAGAATATCCAAGCGCTGCAACTTCCTTTCTGTTTTCAGCATTCAACTTTGAAATCTCTATTTCGCCGTTTTCATTGATGTTATTAATAACATCGCTGTTTTTTGCAGTAACCACCTTAACGTTCCAGGACACGGCAACTTCTTTTAACATTGTCAATGTTTCTGGATAATGCATACCGTGATCGATAAACAGCGCATAAATTTTCTGACTGTCATCACCCAGGTATCTTCTAACAAGATGAAGCATCACCGTAGAATCCTTTCCAGCGCTCCATACAACAACTGGCCTCTTGTAATTTTCAAAAGCGTCCTCTATCACCGCGTTGGCAATCTTTATTTTGGCATCAATTCCTAACGTATTTTCTGCCCTCTT
>DARE01000022.1 GCA_002503205.1 Thermoplasmatales archaeon UBA447
GGCAAGTATTATATAGATTGCCAACTTATAGCACGCTAATGAGTAGCATTGAACTCAAACAGGGAGTGTTGAACAGAGGTGAAACACTCTTTCAGGGAATTGCGGCATCTGCACCAGCAGGGGCCGCAGTTGCAACAATGACCGGAGCTGCAGGATATGCGCTTGGAGCTCTGCCGCTTTCTGCGCTGATAGCTTTCTTTGTTGTAGTGCTGAACGCATACATCATAAAGAGGATATCTTCCAGGATGGCAGGAGCAGGTGGTTATTATGACTACACAAAGGTGGCATTTGGACCTGTTGTGGGGGCCTTTACTGGTTGGATGTACATACTGTATCAGATCTTTGCTATGGCTTTCATAGCCCTGAGCATATCAGTATTTGTCCCAGCGCTGCTCTCTGAGGTATTCGGAATAAACATACCTGCATACACCTGGCTTCCCTTACTTGCAGGGACAATGCTATTTGGATATTTTGTGTCAGTTGTCGGAATCAAGCAGTCACTGAAATATGCAATGGTTATGGGAACCATGGAAATACTGGTTGTAATTGCAATAGGTCTTGCCATAGTCCTGGAACATCCTGCAATAAACACAGTTCAGGTTTTCACACCAAAATTTGCATCAGGTGGGATAAGTGGGGTGATGCTGGGTGTCCTCTTCATGTATACTTCTTTCTCAGGATTCGGAACCATGACGCCGCTAGGTGAGGAAGCTAAGAATGGAAAGAAGATGGTTGGCAATACCATAGTAATCTCCGCTCTCATTCTCGGAGTATTCTTTGTATTTGCAGCCTACTCTTTCACTGTAGGCTGGGGCCGCTCAATATGTCATCATACGCATCAAACCTGGTTCCTGGGATAATACTTACAAAGAGTGACCTTGGTCTCATAGGTGCCATAATTATAACTGTATTCTACATCAACAGTATACTCACGGATATTGCAGTATTCTTCAACAGTTCATCCCGAGTTTCCATGGCACTGGCCAGGAATAACATACTTCCAAATGCCATGTCACGAATACACCATAAGCATCAAACTCCGCATGTCTCCGCTGCTGTTATGGGAATCGGGGCTTTTCTCATCGCAGCTGTGGGAACAGTTGCACTTGGAGGTGGGGGATTCAACATATTCCTTGTTACGGGAATAGTTTCCACGCTACCAGCCCTGCTTGTGCATGCTATAGCAAATGCTGCTCTTCCTGCCCTTAACAAGAAGGAGACCAGAAAGTGGGGAGCCCTCAATGTACTGCTTCCCATAATTGCAATAGTTATACTGGGATTTGTGTTCTACGGTACGTTCATTTCCATCAGCTCTACGGTGATCATTGGCTCAGTGATATTCCTGATCTGGGTAGTTGTTGGGATAGTGCTCTCCTTCGCCAGGAAGAAGAGTTATGTCCTCGACAAGAAATATGAGGGACTTGTGGGAGGACAGGAATAATCCCACAAATAATTTTAAATTTCGATACATGAGACTTTGGGTTTTCGGTGAGGAAAAAATGTCTTCTTATGGAATAGAGGAAGGATTCAGAAAGGTAAAAGGTCTGAAAATATACTACAAACTTTTCAAGGCAATAGATGAAAAGGCTGTCCTGATGACAATGCACGGTGGCCCGGGCATGTCCCATGATTATCTTTTACCTCTATCCGATCTGGCCGAAAGTGGAATCTCAGTCCTTTTCTACGATCAGTTTGGATGCGGGCGTTCAGAAGAACCTGCAGACCAAAGCAAATTCACCATAGACTATGGAGTGGAGGAGGCACATGATCTTGCAATGGATCTTATTGGTATGAGAAAATTCTTCCTTATGGGGTCGTCCTATGGAGGAGCACTGGCCCTGGCCTATGCTGTAAGGTATCAGGAAAACCTTAAAGGTCTCATAATATCTGGGGGGCTTTCATCGGTGCCTCTTACAGTTAGGGAGATGCAGAGGCTCATAGAGAACCTGGAACCCTGGGCAAGAGACGCGATCCGCAGATATGGTGATTCCGGTGATTTTGGAAATCCTGAATATCAGAGGGCGACACAGTTATTCTACAGAAAGCATCTAATCCGCATGGACAGGTATCCGGATGATGTTTCAAGGTCTCTCGAGTACGGGGAAAAAAGAAATGTATACAGAGTCATGAACGGGCCAAACGAATTCACAATCACCGGTACAATAAGTGATTGGGACATAACCTCGGAGATAGCCAAGATAAAAGTGCCCACACTCATCACAGTTGGAGAGTACGATGAGGTCACTCCAATGGTGGCAAACGTAATCAATCAGCGCATTGATGGCTCAAAATTGAGGGTATTCGAAGGTTGTTCCCACCTGACAATGTGGGAGGATCGAGATGGATACAACCGGGAGCTGTTAAAATTCATTGAAGGAAATATTTAATCACTCCTTTCCCTGAGGATGCTCTCCGGAAGCAGCATGGAGACAACATAATTAGGTTCGTCGACAATCTCGCTTATTCTGAGGTTTCCAGCAACGCTGCACAGTAGAAAAGATTCATCCTCCTTGAACCCCATGGTTTTAAGTTGTGCTATCATCGACTCTACAGCATCAATTGCGGCTGTTTTCAACTCAGGCCCTATTCCGGTTGTGCAGAACACTTTCCCTCCGGTATGTTCAGTTGAATAAGTAACAGGGGATGAAATATTTCTATTTCTAACTATTTTTACCGAAATCCTGACTGTTGCGCCTGTCTCTACCGCTGTTCCGCATACCTCTCCATCTCCCTGACAGGCATGTGGGTCACCAAATGAAAGGCCAGCTCCCTCAATGTTAACAGGCAGCAACACTGTTGAGCCAGTTCCATTCAACCTGTTGTCCATATTTCCGCCAAATTTCTGAGGCGGGATCATTCCAAAACTCCCGGATGAAGGGAGTGTTGCGATCACGCCAAGAAAAGGGGAAATGGGTATTCTTATGCCCTTCAGGAAATCGCCATCAGGAATGGCATATCCACCTTCTATTTTCCAGTAGAAGATGGATGGTTTGAATCTGCCCTTCAGCAGGCCAAAATCTTCTGAAAGCGTGCTAAAACCCCACTTTGCTGTTTCTATACTGTGAATATGGACTTCAAGGAGATCTCCGGGTTTTGCGCCTTTGACATTCAAAGGCCCTACAGAGGCATCAAGGAGTGACTGATCCATTTTTCCAAGGTCCTCATTTGTTGTGCCCGGTTTGACCTGATCGGTTGATGAGTCTGGTATGTCCAGTATGATCTCCTCACCTTCTTCAATTTCCTCGATGAATGGCGTATCTCTTTTCCAGACTTTCTGCAGGTTTTTCAGGTTATGCCCGTTTATCCTTTTCACTTAATCCCCTTTGACAGATATACACAGGCATATTAATCTTAATTCCGTTATTGATTGTCATTGTGTTAAATCATTCCACAGTTATAATTGAATTTTAGAAATAAATTCAGCTTAATGCAACATTATTGTAATACAATATTGGCAGATGAATTTACTTCAGAACAAGAAAAGATTTTAACCCGGAAATGGTATGGAAAAACGATAGCATGGGGAAAGAGGATTATACACTCAGGTCTTTTATTGATAAGATAGAATCAAGAGGTCTTCTCAGAAAGGTTTCCGGCGCTGACTGGAACCTGGAAATTGGGGCACTTACAGATGCCAACGCAAAAAAGAACAGGTACACCCTCCTGTTCGACGAAGTTAAGGGATATCCAAAGGGGATGAGGGTGCTCACAGGATCACTGCTGGACGCGAACAGAGTTTCAGAAGCCCTTGGGATGAATGGAAATTTTAACGACATGTCCCTAACTTCAGAGATAAGGAAGAGGCTGAGCCAGACAGCTTCAAGGCAATCTGCCTTCGATCCAGAGTATGTTCAGGATTCACCGGTTTTCGAGACAGTTATGAAAGGGGATAGTGTGGATATTTCCAGAATACCTGTGCCCAAATGGTTCAGTGAAGATGGAGGAAGATATATTGGCACCATGGATGCAGTAATAACAAGAGACCCTGACAATGGCTGGGTCAATGTTGGGACTTACCGCATAATGGTGAAGGACAGGAACCACCTGGCTATACTGATGGAAGCATCAAGGCATGGCAGGAATCATGTGGAAAAGTGGATGAAAAAGGAGGGGAGGGTACCTATAGCAGCATCCTTCGGCCACAACCCTGGCCTGAATCTGTTCTCAGCAAATGAAGTTCCTGAAGGTGTATCTGAATATAACTACCTTGGGGCTGTGAGAGGGGAGCCGGTAAGGGTTGTCAGGGGACCGATAACAGGCCTCCCTATCCCGGCAGATTCAGAAATTGCGATTGAGGGCTATATAGATTCAGAGATGACGGATGAGGGCCCCCTTGGTGAATTCATGGGATATTACGCTGGAGGGAAGATGCGAAATCCTGTTTTGCACGTGGAGGCACTTTACATGAGAAAGGACCCGATACTGCTGGGGACTTGTGCAGGAAAACCCCCTTATGATTACTCATACTTCAGATGCCCTATCAGGGCTTCTTTAATATGGAATACACTTGAGAGTGCAGGAATTTCAGGGGTAAAAGGTGTATGGTGCCATGAGGAAGGCTATTCCAGGGCATTCACGGTAGTTTCTATCAGGCAAATGTTCGGCGGGCATGCTGTCATGGCAGGGCATATTGCATCTCAATGCAGGCCAGGTGCTGTCTCTGGAAGGTACACTGTTGTGGTGGATGATGATATCGATCCATCCAACATTCATGATGTGGTGTGGGCTATGTGCAGCAGAAATGATCCAGCCACAGGAATAGATATTGTCAGGAACACGATGGGGACACCTCTCGATCCAATATCAATCCACAAGGAAGGAAAGGACATTCTTGAATATACAAGTTCAAGGGCAATCATCATAGCAGTTAAGCCGATGGAAAAAGTGATCAAGGGTACTTTTCCGGAGGTGGTAAAAGCTGATCAGGAGACAGATTCAAGGGTCAGAACGAAGTTCCAGGATATCCTCAAATGATTTTAGTTTAATCATTTGCAATTTTTAAGATATATTTTCAATTTCAAATTGCATTTTAATAAATTTAACAAACCCATTAAGTGTACCAGCATTACAATTTTATGTTAATGTTTATTTGCAGCTAATGATAGGGATGTATGGTATTTCACGATCTGAGGGACTACCTCAAGGAACTGGATAAAAAAGGCTTGTTAAGAACAGTAGATCGGCCAACGAAGCTTGAAACGGAGTTAATGCCCCTTGTAAGGGTACAGTTCAGGGGGATGCCTGAATCCCAGAGAACTGGTTTTCTGTTTACAAACGTACACAATTCTAAAGGAAAAAAGTTTGACGCAAGAGTATGCACAGCTGTTCTGTCAAGTTCAATGGAGATTTATGCCACTGGTATGGAATGCAGCCCTGACGAGGTCCCTGATCGGTTCACCTTTGGAATCAGCCATCCCATAGACCCTAAAATAGTTGGAAACGGGAAATGCCAGGAGGTTGTAATTGAAGGGGATGAACTGGAGAAGCATGGACTGATGGATATTCCATTTCCAGTGGAAATTCCTGGCTACAGCTGCCAGGTGAGAACAACAACGGCCTTTGTTACAAAGGATCCTGAAACTGGAATCCAGAATGCCGGCACATATTCAGGACAGGTCTTTGGCGCAAGGAAGATTCTGTGGGAAATACACAGGGGAAGCCATGGATTCACACATCTGAAAAAATCTGCTGAAAGAGGGAAGAAAATGGATGCTGCCATTGTCATAGGGGGGCCACCATATGTGCAGTACACAGCAGCAGCCAAGGTTCCCTATGGCATGGATGAGTTTGCAGTGGCAGGAGGGATTGCCGGGGAACCGATAGAGGTTGTTCGATGCAAAACTGTTGACCTGGTAGTTCCTGCAACGGCTGAATACATAATAGAGGGGAAAGTTTCTGTTGAGGATTTCGAGCAGCAGACACCGTTTGGAGAATATACCGGTTATGTTGCAGCAGATGTTGAGAGCCAGTGGTGCCCGGTTATGGAAGTTACAGCAGTGACACATAGAAAAGACAGCCCGATATTTCAGACAATAATCAGCCAGATGCCTCCCAGTGAAAGCAGCAAACTCCGCCAGGTGGCCTATGGAAGCGCATTCACCAAATTCCTGAAGGATGATTGCGGATTGCCTGGAATAAAGAAGGTGGCTTTCCATGAATCGAGTGGAAGCTGGCAGTACTGTGTTATCCAGATGAAGAAAACTGGCCCCACAGATGCCATGAGGGCACTCGTATGTGCATCAGGATATGCCTCGGACATTGGTAAAGTGATTATTGCCGTTGACGAGGATATAGATCCATTCGATCCAGACTCAGTTAATTGGGCCCTGAGTTTCAGGATGCAGCCACACCGGGATATTCAGATAATACGTGGAAAGTCAGCCCATCTGGATCCCTCCGCGGCTAACCCGGGAGAGAAAACTGGGCCCAAGGGATATCTTGAGAGCTCTGCCCTTCTTCTGGATGCCACAAGAAAGACGGATTATCCTCCGACCTCCCTTCCGAAGAAAGAGTACATGGAAAATGCTGTGAAAATATGGAAAGAACTTGGTTTCCCAGATCCAGTGATGAAGAATCCCTGGTACGGCTATGATCTGGAAAAATGGTCTGAGGAGTATGACAGGTATTCAAGGATGGTTCTCTCCGGAGACCATTTCCAGATTGGGAAGGAACTTGAAAAGAAAAGGATAAAGATGAATATACTGGAGAAGTAGTTCAGTATTTTTCCATATATTTCAGAACCCTTGACATCGGAGATACCTCCCCAAAATTTTCATGAAAGTTCTTCAGAAATGGCAGATGCATATCCAGATATGGGGTGCTCACGCACTCCTCAATTATTATGGTATCATAATCATCCATGAAGAGATGCCTGGCCGTTGAGTCAACGCAAAGATTTGTTTGTGTGCCAGTCACAAAGACTCTCTCTGCATCAAGAGCACTGAGGATAAGGGGCAGATCTGTCCCGAGCATGGCATCGTATCTATGCTTAACCACAACAGGATCTCCGGCAACCGGCTTCAGTTCATCAATTATTTCAGTTCCAGGTGTTCCCGCTGCACATATTCCAGGATCAGAGGCTTTTCTCAAATTTCTGGCCTTCCACACGCTTGAGCCAGTAAAGTTTTCATGCACAGTTCTGGTATATATGACTGGGATATTGCGATCCCTGGAAACCCGGACCAGTGTTCGAATTTTGTTAACTGTTTCCTTTACAGGTGTGAGATCTACACCAATTTTTCCAAGATATCCTGCCTCGGATACAAAATCCACCTGCATATCAATGACAAGCAGAACAGATTTTGCATCCTTCCATGGATTTTTTTCAGTGAACATGGTTATCGCAGATCACAGGATGGTGCCTTTTTTCTCAACTCTTGTCAGGAAATACCCCCAGTCGGATTCCTGGAGTTCACTCCTTATCTCTTCGGATTCACTGGATTCTATTTCATCTCTTGTGTATTCAAAATATTTCCCAATTGCCCTCAGGCAATAACTCTTGAAGGCAGCACGTTCAAACGCTGCTGCCCTTGTGACCACCTCCTCAATGCTTCGCCCAACCATAAATACGCCATGTCCACGGTGCAACAGGATATCACGGTCTCCAAGAAGATCAGCCATATCCTCTCCCATTTTTTCTGTATTGACAAAAAGCGGAAGGCCAGAATAGACCTTGAAGCCCTTAGTGAACAGAAAAGAATCCCTTGAACTGAACAATAGGTTCTCCCCAGACATTGCAAGGAGATTGCTGTAAAAAGCGTGCATATGAAGGGCAGCCTTCAAATCCTTTCTTCTCCGGAACATTGCAGAATAGAAGAAAAACTCGTGCATTGATTCTGGATATCTCCCCTCCACAACATTTCCCTTGTAGTCTATTGTTACAATATCTGAGGCGGTACAGTCTGCAATCGACCTCTGATAATCATGCAGATGCCCGGGTATTAGGATCCTGTCTTCAGCCAGCTTGTAAACCACATGGCCGCGGCCAAGTTCTGTGAGGTGCTCATTAACCAGTATTCTGTTGGCCATTGCCAGTTTTTGTCTAAGGCCTTCTATATCTTCCATATTGTCATTAGGGCTTTTCTTTTAATATAGTTTGTTCATATGGTATTATAAGTAAATAAATGGTATAATTCATAATTCAAGTTATTAACAAAAATCATTAGCTTTTCTTCTCAACTATCCTGGCAATATCCGAAGATGGGAGGACATATGCATACTTCAAATCAAGATCAAATAGTGTCACTTCATGGGATATTCTTGACCTGTCTGCAACACAATCAACAGGTATAGCTACGGTGTAGTTGTAGGAGAATGCATCAAGTGCTGTGGCCCTGACACATCCGGATGTAACCATGCCTGTTACCACTATTCCAGTCACTCCGATATAATTAAGCATTGAAACGAGCGGGGTTCCAAAGAAAGCACTGGGTTTTGATTTTTCTATTACCGGCTCCCCCTTAATCGGAGCGATTTCACTGTAAATAGTGTTGTAGTCTTCTCTCTGATCATCGGAAAGTGGAACACTCTTGTTGTTCCAGGCACCTCGGTGAAGCCTGTACACCCCCTGTTCTGCTGTCATATCTCTTGTGTAGAAAACCGGTAGGCTGTTCCTTCGGAACAGGTCAAGCATTTTTGCGATATTTGATGCACAGGGCATCCCAGTTTTGCTGAATCCTGTTCTGAAACGGTCTGTAACAAAGCCATTTGTCATATCC
The DNA here is from genome assembly GCA_002503205.1 of Thermoplasmatales archaeon UBA447. GTDB lineage: Archaea > Thermoplasmatota > Thermoplasmata > Thermoplasmatales > Thermoplasmataceae > UBA447. Next base: position 8,718 of record DARE01000022.1, read on the forward strand.
ACAATAAGGAGGGCCGGCTTTTCTCCGAGAACTGGGTCACCAAATTCTCTGTTTCCTCTGTACCTTCCAAGTAAATTATCTATATCTTCCCTGGGGATAATATCCGGTATGTACATAATCAAAGTAAATGTTAAAAATAAATAAAGAAGATCATTTTGATTTATTTGAAAAGTGTACATTGAGAATTTATTTAACTTTATATCTAACCTCGAAGGTTCTGCAACCATTTTCCGAAACCCATGGTCCATGGGGCATTCCGGGCGGCCTGCAGGCATACATTCCGGCGGTGAATCTCTTTCCCAGAGTGGTATCGAAGAATTCACCCTGAATTATGTAAACCTCCTCCCAGAAATCATGCCTCTGGATTCCGTTGGGTGTGGTATCTGTCCCTGGTTCGAATATAAGTATTCGTGTGGCCACACCAGTCTCGGGATCGCTAGAGAGTATCCTTTCTTTCAAACCATTTACATTCCCTGCACATGGGGTTGCCTTAACACTGTCCACATCAAAAAATTCCATCTCCCTTTTTGGCATTGCATTTTCACCTCATTTCAATCTGTTTTGAATACTACTCCTCAACTGTTGTTCCAATATCATATTTCTGCATGAATCTCTCAGCATCTTCGATTGCTGAATTGTAGTCAAAGTTTCTATACGCATACATCCTAGATACATAGGGGGCACCTGCATAGAACATCTCATACTGCAGATGCCTGCCTGCAAATTCAGATCCGATCACATCCCATACCAGCCTGAACAGCTTTACCCTATCAACAGTGCCTGATGATGAAGACCTCACATATTTGTCCATGTCTGCCCTGGTCTTTGGATTTTCCAGTTCCCTTATAGAAGAGGGAAGCTGCAGGACGCCCGCACCAGAAAGTTCCTTCAGTATTCCAACAGCTCTTGGGTAAATTTCAGCCTGCAGCCCCATTGGACCATAGAGGAAGCGTGGGTTTGGCACAAAAGAGCCATATTCTTTCATTGAGCCAGACGATTCTGAGGCCAGGCACATCCCCTCCACCATTGAGGCTATGGAAGCAAGCTCACCCAGCCTTTCAAGGACGCCCTGTATCCTATCTGTGCCGTTCATTCTGGCAACTTTTGCAGCAAGGCCAGCTATGAATCGAAGCTTGACAGATAACCTGATCTGTGCCTGGTTGTTTCCATAAATATGAGCCGGGGTTTCAAAGAACTGTGACTGAAGAAGTTTGACATCCCTGAACACAAAAACATCGCTCCAAGGGATGAAGACATCATCAAAGACTACAATAGCATCGCTTTCGTCAAACCTTGTGGACATTGGATAGTCAAATACACTAGACCGATCAAAGCCATAGGGTGGACGGCAGTATAGCTTGAGCCCTCTAGCACTCATTGGAACAACAAAAGAGAGAGCATAGTCTTCGTCACCTTCCCCAAGAGGTGGAATACAGCTGACAAATAGTTCATCCGCAACAGCAGCGCCAGTTCCAAGCATTTGGGAACCACGCACTACAATTCCGTCATCTCTCTCCTCCACGAGAGATACCTGAATATGTGTATCAGGCAATTCATGAGCTTTCTTTGATCTGTCCACCTGGGGAGGGATAATGGAATAGGAAAGGTACAGGTCACTATCGACAAGTCTCCTGTAGTGCTTCAATACATTTTTGCTGAATTTCATTTTTCCTCTGTCGAAAACTGCAGGATTTGCCGCGAAACCGGCGAAGAAACTTCCCACATGGTCAGGGCTTCTCCCCACAAAACCCATGGAAATCTCAGCCCACTTTGCAATGGCTATGTGCCTTTCATTCAGTTCACTCAGGTTGCCGGGAATCATAAAGGTCTTATTTCCGGAAGTACCCCAGGATGTTTTGAACTGCATCTGGTTTTCAGGGTTATATGCAAAATCGTACATCTCCTTCAGTGTGCCTATTATTCCTTTGAAGTATCTGGATTTCCGGACATCTGAAACCACTTCACCATTTATATAAACCTGCCTTCTGCCCAGGGAATCGGCATAATCAGTTCCAGTTCTCATTGATCCTCGACCTCCACTTTATATTCAAGGTCAAGAGAAAACTTTGAGTCATTATGGATCATCGATCCCCGGAAGCCATCAGAAAATACGAATTTCCCATCCAGAATAGGAACTGTGCCTAGAAACATAACCAGATTCTCAGGCACCGATCCCCTATCTTTCTGCAAAAGGGCAGCCAGTTTCAGAGGCTGAATCAGATCTGTCACCATCCCTTTCTGGTAGCTTTTCCAGGCCCCATTCTGATAGGTATCAGAACCAATGGAAATGTGATCCCAGAATCTAACAGCATCCTCCAGTGGATAGGCAGCACTGGAGATGGGTTTAGGACAGGAGGCCTTGCTTTCCGCTATGCTCTTCTTTTCAATCTCCCTGTCAGTGTGGTCGCTTCCAAGGGTGATGTAATATGACCCATTTGAGATGAGCAATACTGGTTCTATCTCCCCTGAAGTCTTTTTTCCTTTGACCTTTATTGTGGCGCTCTGAGATGCCAGGCCAGACGGAATTGGGTAAAAAGTTGGGACTCTGTCGGGGACTTCAATTCCCTGTTCCCTCAATTCCTGAAGATGCTTCTCCACACCCTCTCTATTTGATCCAGTAAATCCGGCGATTATGAGCGTATAATTATCAAGGGCAAGTGATTCAGCCCTTCCATTAACTTTGAAACTCAGTTTGCTCGTAAAATCACTTCCCTGTGCTGGCAAATTTCCTCTGGTAATAGACCATGGATGTATTCTGATTATGAATTGCGCTGGATGTCACTTTCCCTATTATCATTGTATGATCTGCAATCTCCTCTTTCATGAATAGATCACATTCAATTCTCCCGATGGATTCATTGAGATAGGCAATCCCATCAGAGGTGGAAGACTTGCTGAATTTCATAAACTTCTCATCATCTCCGTCCCTGGAGAAACCAACTGCTGCATCTTCCTGTGTCCCGCTTAGAAGGCTAACCACAAATTTCCCGCTCTTTCCTATTGCTTCCAGTGTCCTGCTCCCATTGATTATGAAAACCGCAACGAGTGGTGGATTCATAGAGACCGTTGTAAAGGAATTCATTGTTGCACCGAAGTCCCTTCCATTCAAGGTTGTCGATACTACAGTAACGCCGGTAGGATATCTTCTCAATAATTCTCTGTAATCACCTTCAGAAAATGAACTCCCCATAGTGGAGAAATACAGTTACGTATAAAGGTTTTATTTTCCAATTGAATTATTGGTATCAATTTATCTTCTATAAGTCAAAACTAATAGTCGCTTAATAAATACAATTTTTCCTAAGAAATAACGTTATTTTCCAACAATTAGGGCATGAATTTTTTAATCTACAACTTCAGTCAGTTCATTTCATTTGTGGTTTAGTCAATTCAGAAATCTACAATCTATATCATAAAACATGATTTTTATACCATTTCATGATTTTCCTTAATGAATAAAATTAATGATGCCGTCTCACTCATTGTTGAAAACAACCCGATTCATGCTCTGATGGTTAAGAGTGGAGTCTGTAACAATACAAGCCTCGCGAGAAGGATAAAACCAAGTGTTGACGCAATGCTTGGAAAGGATGTCAAGCTGAATTCCATAGTGAAGGCTATTTCTGGACTGAAACCCGATGAAAGCTGGGACAGGCAACTGGAATTCCTCAGGAGCTCAAACCTGACACTTGAATACAGGCATTCCGAAAGGGAAGGTGATGTGGAAAGCCTGAAGCTTGACAACTTTGTGCTGGGATACAGGGATATGGGGCATATAAGGATAGTTGAGAGGGATGTGGACGATGGGAATCTCGCCTGCATAAGGATAAGGCTCCCGGAGAACGCATCCGGCGTTCCCGGCCTATCGCTGTTTGTGGTGCAGTATCTGATGATCCAGAGGCATCCGGTTGACAGAATTTACCGCCTGGGAAGGGAGATAATGCTTATTTGCAGCACTGAAGAAGCCGAGGTAATACTCAGGCACCTGAGCAGATTGATGTTCAGCAGAGAACCGACCTCATAAGGCTGCAATATTTAACTGTGTCATAGCTATATAAGGTAAACCATTTTAACCGATTTGCTGAACATGTAGAATAAAAAAAACTAAATATCTTAGTTTTCTTAATAAAAAATGGAACACTATTACAGGGACTTGAGAGAATACCTCTCAGTACTGAAAGAAAATGATCTACTGTATGAGATAGATAGGCCCGTGAAGAAGGAGACGGAACTCACAGCAATCGCAAGATTGCAGTATAGGGGTTTGCCGGAGGATAAGAGGAAAGGATTCATTTTCAACAATGTACAGGGAGTGAATGGAAGAAAATACAGTATTCCTGTTGCCACAGGAATATATGCATCCTCCCTTCGGATGTACGCACTTGGAGTGATGGCAGAGCCATCAAGGGAATCCATTGTGGGAAAGTGGGAGAAAGCACAGATAAACCCAGTTAAAACAAGAATGGTTGAGAGTGCAAAGGTTCAGGACATCGTCATAAAGGTGGATGCTCTTGATCAGGATGGGCAGGGTCTGGATGCACTCCCCATACCTGTAGAACTTCCAGGCTTCAGCGGGCAGATCAGGACATCAACGCAGATTATTACAAGGGATCCGGAAACCGGAATAAGAAACGTAGGAAATTATTCTGCGCATCTTTTTGGAAAGAGAAAGATGATGTGGGAGATCAATCGAGGCAATCAGGGCATTATCCACTGGAATAAGTGGAAAAAGATGGGAAAACCCATGCCTGCCGCTATAGTTGTAGGTGGACCGCCTTCATATTTCTTTGTTGGAGCGGCCAAGATCCCATATGGTGTGGATGAGTTTGATATTGCAGGAGGTTTTGCAGGTGAACCTGTGGATATGGTAAAGTGCAAAACCATTGATATGGAGGCTCCTGCAAATGCGGACATAATAATAGAGGGTCTAATTTCAACTGAATACATGGAACCTGGAAACGCCTTTGGTGAATATACCGGCTACATGGCCACAGATGTTTGGCTCAGGCCAGTTATTGACATTACCGCTGTCACCATGAGAAAGGACCCGATATTTGTGCATATTATGAGTCAGTTCCCGCCAAGTGAGAGCAGCAAGGTTAGGCAGGTCTCATCCGAGAATGTCTACCTGAAGTTTCTGAAGTTTGACGCAAAAGTTCCAGGTGTTCTTGATGTGGCATGGCATGAAATGAGCCAGGCCCAGTGGTGTGTGATCAAGATAAAAAAACAGAATAAGTCACATCCCTGGCAGGTTCTCAATATGGCTGCTGCCTATGATCTGAGATGGGGGAAGTTCTTCATAGTTGTAGATGAAGACATAGATATAAGATCCATGGATGCAGTAATATGGGCACTTGGATGGAGGGTACAGCCAGCTAGGGACATCAAGATATTCAGTGGAAAGATGCCAGGGCTCGATCCGTCCGCCTACAACCCTGGTGCAAGCCACGAGGAGAAGGAATTTCCAGGGGGCGTTGGCAGCTCCGGAATTCTGATAGATGCGACAATCAAATATCCCTATCCGCCGACATCACTTCCAAGGAAAGACTTCATGGAGAACGCTTTGAGAACCTGGAAGGAACTGAATCTTCCAGAATTAAATCTTGTTGACCCATGGTACGGATACGAGCTGGGCTACTGGCCAGATGAGTTCAGGAAAGATGCAGAGGATATTGTCAACGGGAATGTCTATAAGATAGGAGAGAGACTGGGCAAACTCCGGCAGAAAGTTTAACCTTCAATGGATCAGGATATGGTATGTCAGAACTTCTTGGAAACAAAATTCCTGATAATATTCTTTCCATTGTTTCTCCAGATACTGAGAGGAGGATCAATACGGCAGTGTTCCTCATAACCAAAGACATGGATAATTTTCCCAGAGGGGCGATGTTATCCCCCTATCAGATATGCTCAGTGTCTGATGGGGAATTCCTCTTTTCTGTATACTCCGGATCGAATACAGCAGGAAATCTGAAGACCAATGGCATTGCCCTTTTCATCTTTCAGGAAGGCGGGGGCGTAACATATGTTAGGTGCCGTTCCGCAGAAGTTAAAGGGCACAAATTAATAAATTCAAATTCGGAAGAGATTCTCTTTATCGCTTCCGATCTAGTGGTAACCAGAGACTTCTCGGAGAAGGCGAAGATAACATCAGTCACACTATTTGATGAATCATCTGTAATGGAAAACTACAGAAGGACTTTCATCCAGATCAGGGAAATTGCAAAGGGATGGAAAGGTTAGTCCACTCCCCACTCCCGCCTGTGCTTTGTCACAATACCAAGGAGTCCCAGAGCCCTTCCCGCTGTCAGATCAACCATCTTTGAGAAATCGTTAAGTTCAAAATAAAGCGGAGGAAGTGGAGGCATTATAATCCCGCCTGCCTCAGTGACCTGGAGCATGTTCCTGAGATGAATAAGGCTCAGTGGTGTCTCTCTTGTCAGCAGAACCAGTTTCCTCCTCTCTTTCAGGTGTACAGAAGCCGCCCTGGCTATCAGGTTGTTTTCAAATCCTGTCGCAATGCTGGAGAGTGTTTTCATGGAACATGGGGCAACAATCATTCCAGCAGTTTCAAAAGAACCGCTTGCAATTGGAGCTTCGAAATCATTTTCCCCATATGACCTGGTGGCAATTGCCTCCAGATCAGAGGGCTTTAGCTGTGTTTCAATTCTCAGCGTTGCCTCCGCTCCGGAGGATACAATGAGATGAGTCTCCAGATCAGTTATTTCTCTGCAAATCTGCAGCAGTCTTAAACCATAAACTGCACCGGTAGAACCGGTTACAGCGATGACAATCCTTCTCATCAGATCACTTTGTTCAATTACCGGTGCAATTGCGTTTAGGTAATTAATCATTTTCAGAATTTTCACCAGGAATGGAAACTCAAATGTAGATATTTGGAATATTCCCCAATGGAGTCCGGAAATTATACAATGGTAAACGGAGCAAGACTTTATTATGAGAAAAGTGGAACTGGAATTCCGGTTATTTTTCTTCACACGGCAGGCACGGATGGACGCGTATGGAAAGAATTTGTTTCACTGTTACCTGAAGGGGTAACAGCAATAGTTCCGGATCTTCCCGGGCACGGGAAATCATGGCCGTGGAAGCAGTGGAGAAAGAGAAGGATTGATGTCAGGTACTACTCTCGTTCAGTACTGGAGATGATGGAAAGCACTGGAATTGATAAAGCCATTATTGTGGGCTGTTCAATAGGCGCCGATATAGTGCTTGATATCTGTTCCCAGCATCCAGAGAAGGTGATAAAGGGGCTGGTACTGGAAGGGGCAGCGAGGACCGATACCTTCGAGGTTGATACAATAATGAAGACAGAGACTGGGAATATCGAAAGGGCCTTTGACTTCTGTGGAACACTATCCTACAAAGAAAGCATAGAGAACCTGATATGGATTAGAAGCTCAAACAACCGGGATATATACATCAACGATCTTCTTGCTTGGAATTCATTTGATATTGCTCATGAAATTGATGGCTGCAAATCTGAAATTTATCTGATCAGGGGATCTGAAGATCCTGTTGTGACTGAAGAAATGCAGGCTGAAACGTCCAAGTTTCTGCCGAACAGCCATCTCATTACTCTGGAAGGGCTTGGGCACTACCCAATGCTTGAGCGTCCGGATATATGCTTAGATGCCTTAAAGGGCCTGCTTGTTGATGAAAAGCAGGCCTAAAGGATCGCCACAGGCCTTATGGGGGTGCCAGTGGTCCCCCTCATCTTCAGGGGAAGGGCAATAAAGAGAAATTCATATGTTCTGGTCTTTGCCAGTTCCTCAAGGAAGAGGTTCTCCATAATGTAAATACCAGATTTTGCAATGAGGTGAAGGTGGCCCGGCTGAATCACTCCCGAGTCACTGTCAACTTTTCCAGGCACGTCCCAGGCAAGATTGTCTGCTCCAACAGCGTAACATTTGTCGGAAAGAAATTTGCTGACTTCTCCAGATACTCCTGCAGCATTCCTGTATTTAGAAAAATCGTTCCAGTATTTTCCGTATCCTGTCCTTAACAGGATTACATCTTCTTTGCCAAAAGATACCCCCTCATGCTTGATCACACTCTGAAATTCCTTAAGGGTAACCTCATGGTTTTCAGGGAGTGGATCTCCAAGGAGTTCGGTACAATCAACAAGTACCCCTTTTCTGATTATTGGGGGTATCTCTGCTGAGTCATGTTTCTTAAAGCCCCATGGTGTTTCAACTTCGCTGTTTATTGGGGTACCGTCAAACATCTTCATGTCATAAGCCTGGTGACAGAGGGCATCAAGGTGAGTTCCTGACTGGTCAGTCATCACAATCAACCCAGAAGAGCTGCTTCTCCTTTTTTCCTGTGAGGTAGAGTAAGAGTTCTCATGCTGCCTGTACAGGAAATATTCCATGGCAGGTTTTACAGGATCAAAGGCGGGCATTCCAGGGAATCGGTCATGTTCAAGATCTATGACCTTAGCTCCTCCTGAAATCATATCTAGTATCTTCAATCCTGTTCTTTCTGGCATTTTCAACCCCTCCTTAGATCAGGGTTGAGTTCAAGCCTGGCTTCAGCTTTTATCTCAATTGCAGTATAATCAGTCCCCTCCTTTGCGACAACAGTATGTGATACGCCTCTCGGGATATGTATCATGGTTCCGGGTTTTAGATGATATTCACCGGTTTCCGTTGTCCAGGTGGCTTCCCCGGAAATGCAAATGATAACTTCATCATAATCCATGTTTCTGTGCCAGAAAGGCATGGGTTCTCTTCTCTTGGACAGTTCAACCCTTGTAGCATCTGATGTGAGAATCTTTAGAGTTGGCCCGGAGTTTTTAAGCATGTTTGGGGGAAGAAGCCCATTGGTGTCCACGTAAGATGTTCTGCGTTCAATAGTTTCCTTAATATTTCCCTGTTCTCTGTTAAAAGTAATGTCGATTCCCTCGGAGGTCAGTTTTTCAACTATTTTGTCAACCATAGTAAACTAATGATAATTGGTTTACTTTAGATAAACATATCTGAAAATAACAATCTTAGTTCCATTTCCATAAAATAGTATTTATTATCAAGTAGAATAGACGAAGTGCATTAATAAATAAATTTTTGAATCCATTTAGTATATTTATATTTGTAAATAGGTTGCAAAAATATATTATAAAATCAAAAGTGTTATAGTAAAATGATTAATAATGTTCCATGAAAAATATAGATGTGCACTCACATTACCTTCCGGAATCAGTTATTAAGGAACTCAATGGAACAGTTTCAGAGGGAAAAAGTGAAGGGCTTTACAGAATAGAGGTTCTTAAAAAGGTTATTGCCCCTATGCCAGAGGGTTTTTTCAGGCATGCTTCCAGAATCAGAGAAATGAATGGCCTTGGAATAGATCATCAGGTTCTCTCACCGACACATCACCTGTTTTCCTATGATCTGCCATCTGATCAGGCACTCCGGGTATGCGTATTGCAGAACAACGGGATATCCGAAGTGTGCAGAAACGATCCGGATCACTTCAGCGGAAATGCAACTCTCCCGCTGCAGGATCCAGAGATGGCAGTCGGCGAGATTCGGAGAGTCAGTTCTGATCTTGAAATGTCAGGAGTTGAATTCGGAACAAACATATCTGGAAGAAACCTTGATGATGAAAGCCTGTACCCTGTCTATGAAGAACTTCAGGCACAGGGGATGCCCATATTCGTCCATCCAAACGATTTCATGGGAAGGGAGAGGCTATCCAGGTATTACATGGGGATTGTTGTAGGAACTATTGCTGAAACAACTGTTGCTGTTACGAGCCTTATCATGGGTTGTGTCCTTAAGAAGTTCCCCAAGCTGAGATTCATATTCTGTCATGGTGGAGGGGCCATTCCATATCAGATTTCAAGAATCAAGCAGGGAATGGAGGTAAGGGAAGAAAACGCAGGGAGTATGTCATTCGACAGGGAGCTGCTCAGTCATGTGCTCTTCGACACGGTTCTATTCGACGGCAAGGCCATGAATCTTCTACTTGATTCATGGGGGAGAGAAAACGTTGTCTTCGGAACTGATTATCCTTTCAACATGGGAAACTGGGAATCTCACAAGTTACTTGCTTCATCAGTTAGCGGAAATATTGATATGATACTGAAGGGAAACGCTGAAAGGCTTTATAGAAGACTCTGATGCTGCCAATTCAAAAAGGAATTCCGGTGTTTCAGAGGAAATTTAAATTTTAAGCATAAAAATATATGGGATTGGATAGGGGTTCTAACAAGCTGGAGCACTATTTTTTCTCATTGAATTTTTTCTGTGCATCCTGGACTGCATCCACTATCTGCTGGTATCCTGTGCACATGCAGTAGTTCCCATGAAGTTTTTCCCTTATCTCCTCTCTGCTCAGTTCCGGATACTCCCTGATAAGGTGGTGGGTCATCATCAGAAATCCTGATGTACAGTAACCACACTGCATTGCAAAATGATCCCGGAAAGCTTCCTGTTCTATGCTGAGTTTCCCATCGCTCCCTTCAAGGGATTCAACTGTCTCAACGCTCTCGCCGTCTGCCTGGACTGCAAGAATCTGGCAGGATTTGACTGGCCTGTCGTTTAGGAGCACGGTACAGGCCCCACAGTGCCCTGTATCACAACCGATATGGGTACCCCTGAGCCTCGCATGATCTCTGATAAAATGAACAAGAAGTGTTCTGTCCTCTACATCCTCTGAGTATTTCTCTCCGTTTATGTTTATACTGACTTTTGTCATTTTAAATCCCTCCGAATATCAATGAACCAAGGTTTGTCTTCAGTATGTTAGCTGTTACCTCCTTTCTGTATTCCGCACTTCCATGTATATCGTCAATGGGGTCCAGATGCTCCACAGCCTTATCCACTTCCAGATACAGATCCTTTTTCTGAGGTTTCTGTCCTTTCAGCAATGATTCGAGTTCTTTCATCCTCAAAGGCCTGTCACTCTGGGCTCCGACTGCAACTCTTATGTCAGTAATGGTGCCATCGGGCTTCTTCTCAACAATAGCAGCCATGGAAGCAACCGCAAAATCGGCGGACCTTCTTGCATACTTCACAACTGAGTAAGGGGACCTGTTAACAGGGATGATTACTGATGTGAGGATTTCACCCTGGTTTATGTTAACTTCAAATGGGCCAACTATGAAGTCATCAAGGTCGACAGTCCTCTCTTCTCTGCTGGATTTCAGAACAACCTTTGCATCAAGTGCCAGAAGAGTTGGGGCGTAGTCTGCAGAGGGATCAGCCTCGCAGATGCTCCCCCCTATTGTTCCTCTATTCCTGATCTGGACATCGGCTATATGTCTGGCAGTTTCCTGCAGCATGGGTAAATTCTTCCCTATTTCACTGCTTTCAATGATCTCTCTATGTGTAACCATTGCACCTATGGTAAGATTATTTCCATCAAGTCGAATTTCGTGGAGTTCCCTGATAGGTGCAATATCTACAAGCAATGAAGGGCTGGCAATGCGAAGCTTCAGCATAGGCATAATGCTCTGGCCACCTGCAATCACTCTTGCATCATCATTTTGGGAAAGCATAGAGAAAGCTTCATCCAGAGTCTTTGCTTTTTTGTATGTCAGTGGTTTCGGATACACTCAGTTCACCCCCTTCAGTCTCCTGTATTCGTCAGTGTCTCTGATCATTTTCCAGATATTTTCCGGGGTAATCGGCAATGAGCTGATTCTCACATTGAATGGTTCAAGTGCGTTCTCAACGGCGCTTGCAACTGCACCAAGGGATGTTATTGCGCCACCCTCTCCAACAGCCTTTGTTCCCAGCACAGTATTTGGGGCGGGGGATTCATGCATTTCAAGCCTGATTTCAGGAATTTCCATCGCGGTAGGTTTCATGTAGTCCCCAAAAGTAAGAGTGAGGTTATTCTCCTCCTGATCAAAGAGAAACTCCTCGTATAATGCTCCGCCTATTCCACTGGCTGTGGAGCCAATTGCAAGCCCTTCCACTATTCCGGGGTTGAGTACCCTTCCTGCATCATGCACTATCACGTAGTCAAGTATCTTCGGAGCCCATGTGTCTTTTGATATCTCAACCACAACGACATGAGTGGAATTGGCGTGGGTCAGCTGGACATTGAAGTCGGATCTTACAAAAGGCTTCGCAGTAGGGTTGACATAGCCAGCCACAACCCTGAGCCCTGGCTCCTCCCCTTTTGGGAACGAGAGAAGCTGACCATATGATATCTTGGCAAGCTGTTTCAGGGAAAGCAACTCTTTTTCTGTTTCCTCGCTGAATATTGCTCCGTTTCGGAAAGAAAGCGACTCAACAGGAACATGAAGGTATGATGCTGAAATTCTGAGTGCCTTATCCCGAAGTCTCTTTGCTGCAGTCATTACTGCTCCAAGGTATACATCATTGAAAGCGTTTGAATAAGTCCCTGCATATGTGAGATGGCCATGGGCACTGTCGAACCAGGAATCAACAAGAATCTTCTCTGCCTCAATATCGAAAATATCCCCTACCACCTGTGTTATTGTTGTAACATGGCCGGTACCAATCTCCGGCCCATTCATGTTGACCTTGATCAATCCATCCTGGCCTATCTCAACAGTTGACATCTGTCCTGCGCCATTGTAGTCAGGTTCAGATGCCTTTGAGAGGAAATAGTATCCAAGGTTTGAGGTTCCGGGCTCTATGGCACAACCTATCCCAATGCCGACATATCTGCCCTCCTCCCTCATTTTCGGGATTTCTTTTATCCAGTGCTGGTATCTGGACATTTCCAGCGCTTTATTGAATACGAGTGGATAGTTTCCGCTTTCGTAAACCTCTCCCGATGCAGTTGTATATGGCATCTTCTCAGGAGGAACGAAATTTATCTCCCTGATTCTGGCCCTATCTATTCCAAGTTCCCTAGCTGATAGATCCATCATTCTCTCAAATACAAAAGCCATGAAGGGTTTTCCAACTCCACGATCCTGAACAACCGGGGGATCGTTTGTTGCAACACAGTGATATTCAAACTGTAGATTCGGTACCTCGTATACCCCGCTCATATTTGCGAATTTTATCAGTGAGTAGAGTGCTGATACATAAGGCCAGTTTCCATCGGACTGCCAGTCAGTGAGTTTCACGCCAAG
>DARE01000050.1 GCA_002503205.1 Thermoplasmatales archaeon UBA447
AATAGTTCTTAGAAAATGTCCCAGATATTTCTAAGAAAACTTAAAGAAAAATCTAGGCTTTAATTAATATAAATTATTTTCAATTGATCCTTATCATTTAAGCTTCACGGGAATAATGTTGATGAATTATTTTGGTCCAGCTAATGTTTTTGTATTTAGATTCTAAGTTTTAATATGTAAAATGTCATAAATAATTACAATTGTCATTTTATACTCTAAGTTTGCCAAATAAATTTTTTATTTTTATTCACTGTATCAATTGATTGGGAGAAAAAGCCCTTGAAATACTTCATACTTAACACAGAGAAGCGTTCCTTGTTAAAATGTCTGTTTCCAAAGAACAATCGATGCAGTGTTCCACAATGGAAGTGATGAGTTTGAGAAAGTATCCATCCTTGGCGAAGATTGTTTCAATCCTTCTCCTTACCGCATTAATACTGACATCAGCGACCGCTCTTACTTCATGTGATTCCTCCGGGCACAAAACTGTAAACCCGGTCTTAAATTACACTGAGCAGATTCTATCTCCTGTCTCCTTTGGCGGTAATCCAGTTCTTAGTATAGGAACGCCCACCACCATATCGGGAATAGATGGACCAAATGCAATGACCTACGACCCAAACAATGGTTATACCTATGTAGCAGACTTCTCAACGGACAGTGTTACTGTTCTCAACGGTAACAGCCAGATCACGACATACCCGTTACAATCAGGTTACGAGGCAAATGGAATATCCTACAATTCATATTATAATGTAATTTACGTTTCCCTTTATTCTGCATCATCAGGGGAGGTGGCTGAGATATCCCCGTCCACTGGAGATGTTCAATCCTACATTTATCTGGGAAACGCAGGCGGAGCTGCAGGCATTGCATCGTTGCCGGATGGATATACATATGTTTCACTTTCTTCCAGTAATTATGTTGATGTTATACATAACAATGTTAACTTTACAGACATAAAGGTACCAAGGGGGCCGGAGTGGATAGGATATGATCCTATAAACGGATATGTTTACGTCATATCTACAGCTTCTAGCCCTGCAACTATAAGCATTATCAATCCCTCATCTAATTCAGTTATAGGATCGTTAAGTTCTCCCGTCGGAACATTAGTTTACCAAAATGGAATGATATACGACTTCGGAACGGCAGCTTTGCAATCTATAAATGGTTTAACAACAACAATTCCTCCAATGGTAAGCAGTGAAAGTGAGCCTGTTTCAAGTTATCCTTATGCCGCATCAGCCGGCCCAGGAAATAATGCATTCGTTGCTTTGAATGGTACAAATAATGTGGATATTATGGACCTTTCAGGCTCAGAATCATATAGTTTAGGGATTGTTTCTGACCCGGGTACATCACCTCAGGGAATATTATACAATCCGATTGCGGGTTATCTCTATGTTGCTAATTTCAAATCTGATTCTGTAGATGTATATTCTGTTCAAGTCCTGGAGAAGGTGACATTTACAGAGTCTGGCCTGCCTTATGGGACCGAATGGGGAATTACTGTAAATGGAGAATCCAATTCATCCTCAACAGATTCGGTTGCCTTTTACCTTGAAAATGGATCTTATCAATATACGGCAACAACCCCGATAGATATTGATGGGTCATCATATCTCACTACCTCGTCCGGGACAGTGAACGTGGATGGAACTACTGGCGTGCAGGTGGATTACCATCAGAGCGAATTTACTACAACTTTCATTGAATCCGCACTACCTTCTGGAACAGAGTGGAGTGTGACTTTCAATGGAAATACACAAAGCTCGACGGGCACTTCAATATCCTTTTCAACTCCGGAAGGAAGTTATTCATACACTGTAAACCCACCTGCCGGATACAGTGCTAACCCTAATAGCGGCACAATCACAGTTTCGGCTTCATCAGAAATTTCTATCTCCTTCAAAAGTACAGCTACAATGTATGCAGACCTTAATTTCACTGAATCCGGACTTCCAACAGGGGCTACATGGTATGTCAATATCGCAGGAGTTTCAAATTACAGTTATGATCAGCCAGAAATAAGCCTGATACTTCATTCCGGGGTTTACTCTTATGAATTCTATTCTCCGGGATACACGGCTTCCCCCTCATCAGGAAGTGTTGATCTGACCTCGAATGAAACTCTGAATGTGCAGTTTACCGCAAATAGCATTCCTACATATAAACAGACTTTCAACGAGAAAGGATTGAATAGCGGTGAGAAATGGTATATACAGATATCTGGGGGAGCAAACTTCTCCTCCAATACTGACAGTCTTAACATAAGCCTTCAGGCTGGAACATACAGCTACAATGTATATTCAGTTGGATTTTCAGCTTCTCCCCCGTCAGGGGTTTTTTCTTTGCCATCATCCACGGCCATCGACTTAACTTTCAGTCCCGAGATAATTAAGCAGGAGAACCTGACATTCAATGAGAATGGCCTTTCCCAGGGGTACGAGTGGTATATCGAAATAAATGGCAGAAACTTTTCATCAGTGGACAATAACATTACAGTCGCTCTCCCTCAAGGTTCATACACGTACACAGCATATGCCTTTGGCTATACATCCCATCCACAATCTGGTACTATTGCTGTTCAGGATTCTCCACTGTCTGTCACCATCCAGTTTACATTTGTTTCATTTACAAAAAACGAGACAATGGTTGTTTCTTATGATGGGGAACTTTACAACTTTTCTTCTGATGTAAATTACAAATTTTTCGATAATCCCAATTTATCACTGAGTCAGGACGACCTTTTCAGGCTCTATATAGACCTCTCTCTGACAAACAGCAAGGCATATCTGGATAACGTTACTATAGTCAGGCAATCTAATGGAGCATCTGTCTCTGGCTCATTGGCTCAGAATATCATGGATAGCCTCCTAATCTGGTCACAAATGAATTATACATCACTTCAGGAAAGTTATGGGTCAGGATCAATTTTTTACATAAACCTTCAAACTCTTTTGAATGGCCAATGGACTGACACTATTGGCAGCATTCTACCTGAAATCCTAAATTTTGCTATTATTGCTGGCCAGATTGGAACTATTGCTACTGAAGCCTACTCCGGTGATGTCTCTTCCCTTACGTCCATTTTGGGTCCAATTTATTCTATCCTGAACGGTGTAAATGTTGTAAGTGATGAATATTCACAGGAGACTGCTCGAAATATGTTGCAAACCCTAGAAAGTAACAACATTGTCTCAGGGTCTTCTTACAATACTACAACAGCTTTATCGAATTTATCGCATCTCACACCGGGGCAGTTTTCAAAATTATTGTCCAGTCTGTACAATGATACAAACCCTCCCTCCTCTGTTTCTGGCACTTCTGCCTTAAGTGATGTTACAAGTGCATTTGGAGATTTTCTCCAGTATTCTCCATTCTACGGAGTTTTACCCTCAGATTCTATTTCTACTGTGGTATCTGATGCCTCATCTCTAATACAGAATTCTGACGGGAGGGCAGCTTCAGGTGCAGCTGGAGATATTGGTTCGGAAATAGCTAATTCACTAATGGACCAGTATATTTCTGGTATTCAGAGTTCATCAGTGTCAATGGGACAGCAGGTTACTGGTGATATCAACACAGCTGATTCACAGTTCTCTTTGCAGTTGGGACCGGGAATTGTGCTGGGAATGGCCAGCGCACTGGACCAGAACTTTCTCATTCCACAGGGGGAACTACTTGCTTCCCTTGCAGGTTCCCAAGAAACATTATCCAGTTTCTACAATGCCATAAATTCCCTAGTTCCTGATTTCAATGGGGCAACTCCTGATCTCTCCGCTGCATTGGATACCGCATATATCGCACAGATGATTAAGACCACATGGCTGCAATGGTATTCCATATCTTCCCAGTTGAATGGAAAGGACTATTCCCCACCAGGGGAACAGAGCCAGTGGAATACAATAATTCAGTATCTGAGCGGAAACCAGTATAATGCCACTATGTTTCTTAGGAGCCTGGACTTGCTTGCAGGAGATATTGTTAATAACAACACCGAGCCCATTTACACAAACCAGATAAATAATTTCTTCACCGAAAGGACATCAAAGATGACTCTGGACGATTTCAGTGTCTATGATGTTATCGAGCCAAGCCTTCTGTCGCAAATAGCAACCTCAGTCTACAATTACCTGGATGATGCATGGGCAAAAGTTTCCTCTTATGCTTCAAAACTCCTTTCTAACCTAAATAAATTAGGTGCTTACCTAGTGAATGGAGTGGAAACATTCGACTCAGCTGCTTATTCTGAACTGTCTGATTTATCCTCTGGAGCAATGGATTTCTTCAGCGATATTGGTTACGACGTTTCAGCAGGCTGGAAATGGTTGGTCAACGTATTTGTAATTGATGGCCAGTACGTTCTGAGTAACTCCACTGATTATTCAGGCGGAGGTGAATGGATTGCACTTTACAATGGAACGAACTATTATGAATATGCCAATAGCACCATATATTCCAGTAGTCTTTGGGCGTATGCAGTTGTCTCAGGTTCCGGAGGTCTACTTGTCACAAACATTTCTGCCGGTCAGAATATATCTATTGAAGTGGGTTCCGCTGCGAAAGTTTCCCCGCTCTTTTCATCTACTGAAAATAGGACTGCAGTGGAGGCTTCTTACACTCAGGAACCTGGCATAATATACGATTACGGCAGCAGATCAGTGAATGGTTCCTTACAGTTCACCACATTATTGCAGAAGGTTAGTTTTGAACTGATCAATCATCCATCAGGGACAAAATGGTCCTTAAGAATTATGTACCAGAACGGTACGATTTTTAAGACCATAACTGGGAATGGTTCTTTCGCAAATATATCGCTGAACAGTGGGTATTACAGGTACGTTTTCACCCCTGGAACCAATAAATATTATAATGCAAGCGGGGAATTAGTTGTCAATGGGTCATCGGTAGTTCAGATTATTGACGAGAAAGCAAAGCCATATTCACCGATCCTATTATACATCTTCATCGTGCTAATCATAATAGTTCTTTCCTCGCTGTCAGTTATTGCTATAAGGAGGTATAGATAGATCTAACTCGCAAGATACATCAGAGAAAATCTGCAGCGACTTAATCAGAGGTTTCTTAACTCATACCAAAACCAGATTGGGCATCCTGGATTTGCTTTTCCATTTCATGAGCTTTTTGAAGAAGCATGTCTCTTGCGTCTCCCTGAGGGCATGTCGGGTCATTCAATGTGTTAATGGCCTCCATTACCTTACCCTGGGCTCCAGTATAGTCTTTCTTTCTTAGCATGTTGCCTGCTGACATTAAATCTTTGTCAGCGTTGCTTAGAAGTCGTGGATTGCTTTGAGTTGAAACAGAACTGCTTTGCGAAGAAGATGCAACAGAGGCGTCCTGAGTCATAGCAGAGCCACCACTGACTGTCCTCTGCACATATTTTTTGTAGTTTGAATTAAGAACCGAGTTTATGATCATACTGAATATAAATACTATTATAATACCTATGAAGTAGTCATTAGAAGATATTTTCACAAACTGGGAAAATGCATAGATTCCGGCGTAACCAACCAGTAGGATAATAAGGGAGATATATC
>DARE01000015.1:0-14390 GCA_002503205.1 Thermoplasmatales archaeon UBA447
AACCACAAGTTCCCGACAAACATCCTAGACTTCAGGGAGGCAATGTGGTACGCAATCAACCAGACAGCCATTGACAAGCCATACTATTACACTACCAGCAACGGCACTAGCGAATACCTTGCCCAGAATTACATAGGCCCAGCATCACCTAACTTCGCAAATCTGTACGACAATGCAACAAAGGGACTTGCAAATGAGACATTCAATCTGGCTTTGGCAGAGCACTATCTTAATCTGGCAGGACAGCAGGGACACTTCTATGTGACGCTTCCGAACGGCACTGTTCTTGGAGATGCAGCACTGAAGAAAAGCCCATCAGCATACACAGTTCCACTGGTACTGTCTATAAACCTGCTGGCTCAGAACCTTCTTACTGCAACAGTAAGGATCTTCTGATCCAAATTTTTCTTTTGGTTAACATTTAATTTTTTTTATTTACTTCAAAACGAATTTTTTATTTTATAAGTTTTATTGAATGTGGAATAATACGTTCCTTGACTTGACAAAATGAGAGATAGGTATATTTTTCGGCAAAAAGGGGGCAGTCACAGTAAGATTTTAATTACTCTCCAGTCACGTATGGCGTTTAAAGTCAGGAAATTTATTGACAACCATCTATTGTCAACCAGACAGCATTTATTCCAATGTCACGCTTTTCTTGTGATAGCTTTAATTTTTATATTTCGATCAAATTGCCAAAACAGCGCAATGGCCAATGCATATGGCCCATTAAGGTGAGTGTTAATCTGAGAGGCTGGAATTAATCACCCAAATTTGTTTTCGCTGGCCTATATTCATATCTCTCTAAAAGTGAACAGAAAATTTTAGTTACATGTTTAGGCCAGTATTGCATGTGTCTGTTAGAAACTCAAATGGAATAGATCCCTATAAGCCTCAGGGATTTATTTTAATGCGAACAACTCTGAAATGATACTCAAGCCAGGGAAAGAATCTGAAGTTGAAAGGAGTCTATTTGTCAATGATACTTCACATCCATTTACTTCAGCCTAAGTGACCGAGTCAGCTTATAACAGCATTCCATATTTTAACCCAGGGTTTCAGAAAATCGAAGTTAGAACAGCATGAAAGTCAGCATTTGAAATAAAGGTGGGTAATTAATTCAATATTGGGTTGGTCTGTAATATCCAGTCTTACAGTTAAAAGATCAATGTATTAGATCAGGTTGCACCTACCGGGATCGGAACTCTCATGGATCTTGGCTTCTTCACGTGGTTGAACCACCATATCTTGGAAACAAGTTTTGCATCCTCAAAAGGCGTCTCGATTGATGGTTCCCTGAAACACTGAGTAAAACAGTCATTGCAGTTATTTTCAAAAGTCTCCCAGTGCTCGCCTCCCTTGTTCATGACAGTTTCCATGTGTGTGAAGCAGGGGTGAACCTTGCCTCTGTAGTCAGTGTAATATGCTACCTCTCCTGCCCTGCACTTTGATACTGCCTTTCCATCTATGTAGTCAACTGCCTGTTTGTAATATGTTCTCGTGTTCCCAAAGACATGATCCCCATAATGTTCATAAGCATAGGAAAATGCCTGCCTTATCATTTCTTTGCTGACATGAAAATCCTGGAAATAATATGAGTCCTGATCGGGGAAACACATTGACAGAGGCACACCCATCTCATCATTGGCGAATTCAACCATATCCTTGACCTTGAAGTAGTTGAAATTTGTGACAAGTGCGTTTGCAGTCAGTATTTTGACCTTCTTTCTGGTCTCCTTTATTGTCTTGACAACAGTATCGAAGATCTTCAGCCCCCTGTATTCGTTGTGCTCTTCAGGTATGTTGCTGTCAAGTGAAATAGTTGCCCCATCAAGGTATGGATAGAGTTTTCTCAATACATATGGGTTTGTACCGTTTGTGGCAATGTGGGTTATGAACTTATTTTCCTTGAGCTTTCTAATTATTGTCTCAACGGACTTATTTAGTGTGGGTTCCCCACCAGTTATAGAAACAATTTTGATTCCATTTTTCTTCATGTCTGAAATGTGCTTATCGATCTGCTCCTCAGGAAAGAAAATCTTGCCCTGCCAGGCATTGCAGCTCTTGCATCTAAGGTTGCAGAAATAATCAATGTTCCAGATCATTGTTTTCATATTGAATAACCTTAGAAGTAATGGGGATTTATTTCTTTTGATTTTCAGAGGGAAAAACTAAAGGAACTGGGTCATAAAAACATCATCAACATAATTCCCATCAATTGTGAACTGATTCACACGCCTGCCCTCTTCCTGGAAGCCTAACTTCTGGTACAACCTTATAGCGTTGGTGTTGGTGGAGAATACCTCAAGATTAAGTTTCTTTATCCCAACATCCCTGCACCACTTTATGGCATTCTTTATAAGTTCGGTGCCAAGCCCTCTTGATCGGTGCTCTTTGACAATTGCTATTCCAAGGTTAGCGGTATGCCTGTTCTTTCTGTACATTCCTCTCTGTAAGGTCAGGACTCCCACTATATCGCCCTTGAATTCAGCAACAAGAGTCATGTCATCCGGGTTTCTGATTCTGTCCTGCTCCCCTCTTTCAGTGAGCAGATAGTACTCACTTACAAGGAACACCCTTTCATCCATAACACTCTGCATGCAGAGTATTATTCCCTTTGCGTCCCTTGGTTCAGCTTTCCGTATAATATACTGACCAAACACCAGGTCATCCCGGTTTCTCCAGATCATCTGCGAACCTGTTTATCTTTTTATTAGGGTTGTTTTCAAGTTATGGTACATTTCACTCATCACATCAGAGATTTCCTTGGCCTCCTCAGCTATCTTATCCCTGTTCTCAAGAAATTCTTTTGTAAGTATTGCCCCCTCCCTGGAAGGTTCAATAAGGTGTTCCTTTTCGAGAACTCTCAGGGAGTACCTGATTTTGTGCTCGGGTAAGCCGGTTTCATGGGCTATCTTAATTATTCCAACAGGTTGTTCCTTCAAAAGGGCCTTGATAATTTCAAGATGTCTCTTTGCGGTCTCAATATCTATTTTCAGTTCTCTGAAGAGTGACAAATCATTCCCCATGACACGTGATGTTATAGTGGAATAATAAAATATAGATGGTTATCTGCCAATAAACAATTCAAGACTTATTGATCTGCATTTCCATCCCATTCTATAGTCATAAATGTACAAACAAAGCCTATTATTGCAATGCTCAATTAAGAAGCGTCAGAAGACTCATATGAAAACAACAGATGAATTTTATACAGAACTTGGATCAGATTGGCTCTCAGACAGAAAAAAATAACTCTCAAACTGAGAGTGAATTATCCTATCTCACAAATATACTAAAAGATGGTTCAACGGTATTGGATTTGGCATTGGTTATGGAATGTTATCCATCCTCCTGGCAGAACAGGGATATACCGTTTGTGGAATGGGCAAGACCTTTTTGAATAGTGGATAATATTTTTTTTAAATTTTAGAATTGGAAACTAGTCATCAACGTCCTTAGGAACAGCAAAGCGATTCATAGCTATGGAAATATGGCCACATTCCCACTGTATATGTTGAAGTCTCCGTTTACACCAAGAATTAGCGCTATCTTCTCCTCTCTCTGCCTAATGTAGTCCTCAAATCTCTTTCTGTCCTCGTAATGTTCCATTATTCTGGAAGCATTCTTTCTCAAAGCAATCTGAAGCTCAACCTGAAATCTGGTCTCCTTGTCAAGGTCCTCAAGGTTAATTCTGACAGCCAATAGAGGAAAATATGAAAATCCTTAATAAAATGTTTGAACCGTGAGAAATACTTCAAAAAAGAGGCATGAAAGGCAATTTTTCCACAATTTATGCGATTGTAACTGTTTCACACAGGTTTATGTTCTAGCTGAACAAATCTAGAAAAGCTATTCAACGTTTCATAAATACCAGTAAGATTGCAGATAAAACTTAAAGCGGACTCGGAGTTCATCACCGAAATAGATATGTCAAGCGATTCCAGAATGAGAGTTCCGGGATTGGTATTCAGCCCAATAGGTGATGTGTCCAGAGATTCGAATGAACAGGCTTTGCAGCAGGTTGTGAATGTAGCAATGATGCAAGGCATTGCAAAAGCCTCAATCGCGATGCCGGATTTTCACTGGGGTTACGGATTTCCTATTGGTGGAGTAGCAGGCATCAGGATGGAAGATGGTATAATATCTCCCGGAGGCGTTGGTTACGATATTAACTGTGGGGTATCTCTGCTCTCCACACCAATAAATGAGCATGATTTCAATGCAAGAAAGAATGATCTGATGGATTCATTATTGAGAAAGATACCTGTAGGTATGGAAAAAAGCAGGCTTAGAATAAGAGAGGATCATATAGAATCAATTATTGGCGGAGGGCTCAAAATTGCCCTGGAAGATGGCCTGGCATTCGATGGTGATCTGTCGAGAACCGAGGATTCCGGGCAATTTAGGGTAGAGAGCACAGCAGGAGTAAGCAAGATGGCAAGAAAAAGAGGGATTTCATTCATTGGAACTCTCGGATCTGGTAACCATTTTCTGGAAGTCCAAAGGGTATCGGAGATCTTTGAGCCTGAAATTGCCAGAGACTTCCTCATCCATGATCTGGGGCAGGTAATGGTAATGATACACTCCGGTTCAAGAGGCCTGGGTCATCAGGTCGCACTTGAGTTCATGACTGAGATACAAAACCACCCGGAGAAGATTTCCCACCCAGTGGACAGGCAACTTGATTCAATCCCTCTTGATTCAGAGGTAGGTCAGAGGTACATAAATTCAATGAACTGCTCTGCCAATTATGCTAATTATAACCGCCAGTCAATGATATCGGCAACCAGAGAAGCATTTTCAAAGATCTTCCCCTCGACTGATCCAGAACAATACAGGTTATCCTACGGAATTTCCCATAATATAGCAAGGGAAGAAATTCACAAAGTAAATGGTGAAAATTCCCGACTAATGGTGCACAGAAAAGGTGCTACAAGAGCATTCTCTGCTGACAGGATGGGAGGGACAGCATTCGAAAAATTTGGGCATCCTGTCATAGTGCCAGGTGACATGGGTACTGCATCTTACGTGCTGGTTGGAACTGAAGCTTCCTCTGAGCTCTCATTAGGATCGTCATGCCATGGAGCTGGTAGAGAAATGAGCAGAAAAAAAGCGGGCGAATCGTTTAACCCGGAGGAGGTAATTTTGGAAATGGAGAGGCGGGGAATATCATTGAGGGCAAAATACAGATCTGCAATATCCACTGAGGCTCCCGGAAGTTACAAGAACATTGATATGGTCGTGAAGTCCGTTGTAGGTGCTGGAATTGCCAGGGTCGTTGCCAGACTGACCCCGCTTGGTGTTCTGAAAGGTTGAGGATTATGATATTTTCAGGTAAGATTTACTGGGATGAAGCTTTGAGGGATGGGTCCCTGGAAATCTCAGATGATGGCAGAGTGATTTTTTCAGACGAGCACATCAAAGTTGGAAGAAAAGGCACACTGATACCATCGTTTATAAACGGCCACACTCACCTAGGGGATTCTTTTATAAATTCTGAGCCAATAGGCAATCTGGCAGAGATAGTTGGGCCTGGTGGATTTAAGCACAGGATGCTGGCCTCCGCTAAGGAAAAAGATGTAATACGATCAATGGTGTCATCTATTGATATTATGAAGGCCACAGGGACATCAACCTTTATCGATTTCAGGGAATCAGGAGTAAAAGGGGTAGAACTCCTGAGGAAATCTGATTCAAGAACTGGAATGGCGGTCATACTCTCAAGGCCATCATCGGCTTCAGAGGGTGAGAACCTGATTTCATTCACAAATGGATTCGGAATGAGTGCTATTAGTGACCATAATTTCGACCTTCTGAAGGATCTGAGGCAGATATGCAGAAGAAACAAAAGGATATTCGCAATCCATTTCAGTGAGGCCTCAGAAGAAAACGAAGAGATGGCCCTATCCCTGTCACCGGATCTGCTTGTTCATTGCCTTAAGGCTTCCGATGAATTCCTCGCCAGAATTGGAAGTAAGGGCATTCCTATAGCAATAACACCAAGGTCTAACAGCTTCTATGGCCTCAGTTCCGATTATTCAAGATTCCTTAAGTATGGGGTAAAGTTAATGCTGGGAACAGATAACTGTATGGTCACTGCCCCAGACATGTTCGGAGAAATGGATTTTCTATACAGAAAACAGAGATCAGCAGGCTATATCTCTCCTTCAGAGATTTTGAAAATGGTTACTGACTATCCCCGGGTATTTCTCTCTAAATTTGGAGTTCGACTGCCTGAGGAATATACATTTTTTCCAGATATTCAATTGACTGAATATGAGTTACTTCTAAGGGGAGGCTATATATCAAGGGAAAAGATTAAGGTACCAATGGTCGGCTAAAGGAATATTTATAAGACTCGGTTTCTTTAGCCTTCGCACGAGAGGAAGATTATATTGCATAAGTCAACTCTAGCAATCGTATTGGCAATGGTAGTACTGATGAGTGGTCTCGTGGCCATATCTGGTAATGTGAACGCACTCACTCCCCAGAACGGCCACGTTAGCTATAGTGTTTTCTATCATAATAGTGGTAGCAGCAAGGACAGCCTTGCATCAAGCGCAACTGTAGTTAATGTTTACACCCTCTCGGGAATATTCGTAACATCATACACTGGCAATCACAATAATGTGACTCTACCATATGGAGAATATTCATTCCAGATTTCTCCAACCCAGACAGTAGGATATGGGAATACCATCATCACTAATACAACAAAAGTTGTCGTAAATGTCAATTCTGCATACGTTTCTGTACCAATCAACATATCTTATTACAACACAGTTAAGGTTTCCATAACCCTGAACGATTTCTCAACAGGAAGTGCAGATGTATCTTTCTCAACTCTTCAGGGGTTCAACTTCCTCACCTCTTCAACAACAAACGGATCCCTCAGTGCAAGGGTTCCTGTCGGCCCATTCACTGTTAGTGTTTCGTATGGTGAGTCTTCCTATAATTTCTATGAGGTTGCAACTTCCAGCACATCCAATATGTCCATGTCCCTTAACGGAGCGAACTATTATGGTTTTGTTCAAGCTCCTGGAGGTTCCAGCATAAATAATTTCAATATTTCAATTATAAATGGCACAACCGGCACATCTCCATCAGTTAGCAGTTATCAGGTAGTCCCATTCACTGGCGGATATTTCCAGCTTACAACAAATTATTCGGCAGCTGATACACACCTGGTCATTCTTGCCAAAGGGTATCAGCCGATGAATGTTAATCTGGCTAAAAATGGATTGACATACACCCTGATTAATGGAACAAGCAATATCACCTATAATTACAATCTTTCAAACAATCCGAATTATCTAAACCTTAGTGTTGGCTATTCAATTTCTAACAGCACAGCATTACCATTTGCTGCAAATTCTTCCATTGGTTCACTTTACTGGCAGATTGCAGCAGACCATCTGACTTCCCCTTCACAGGTCCTGATGCAGGCGATCGCCAATGTTTCCAACGATTACACAAATGACACCATTCTTGTAGATGGCTCGAATTATAAGCTAGTTGGTTCTCCTGCTGTTGTAAAGAGTACTCTTGGAACTTCATCATACATGGCAGAGGTTAACTATACCTATTCCGGGAGCGGATTAACAGCGTCATATCTCGCCACAAATGGCCTCAAGGTAAGGGTTGATGCACTTGGCACACAGTATATGCCAGGCGCCTTAAATTACCGCTACAATCTTACGTATAACAATAGCCTAGGGGCACTTTCCTCACCCGCTTCCCAGGTCACCCATTTCATTTCTCCTGTTGCCATAAAGCCACAGAGCTCTACAGGTTTCCTAACTCTGACATTCAAGAAAGTGTCAAAGCCAACAGTAACTGCATCCTCAATAACGGAATACTGGAACAACATGGTCTCCACCAACTACGTCCTGAACAGTTCGGCATCAAACACTCTTTTCGTGGCACCGGTAGGAAAGGATGTGAACCTTAACCTGTCAAATGCTTTCTATAATCCTGTTACTGGGACAGATGATTATCTGAACTCCCTCAATT
Source organism: Thermoplasmatales archaeon UBA447 (assembly GCA_002503205.1). GTDB lineage: Archaea > Thermoplasmatota > Thermoplasmata > Thermoplasmatales > Thermoplasmataceae > UBA447. Next base: position 8,017 of record DARE01000015.1, read on the forward strand.
ACAGCTGGAAGACAAACGCATCCATAGTTGGCGGACAGTACACATACAATTCTACACTAATGTTCCCAACACCTGGGGCGTATTACGTTAACGTAAGTTATGAAAGTGCCTCTGGAGCAACCAATACAACAAATTTCTCAGTGGTCGCTACATATGGTAATGTCACACCTGCAATTAATGCATCATACAATGGGAAGGCTCTTCTCAGTGTAAAGGATGCTAAGAACACCACATATAGATTTTATGCGCCACTGCTTGACTCGGTATCCTTCTCATCATCAGGTTCCTTCTCCAGTGTAACGTTCAAGGGACAAACGTACAATATCTCGCTAGTGACCACATGGGGCTTGCCTGGTTACGTCAGCACAGGGCAGTCAATATCTTACACATATAAGACATTCAATTACACAAACAGGACTCCTCAGATGGGATATATGAATATAACTTCCATTACCGGCCAGAAGTATGTTAACGTGACTCTGGCTGCAACAGTCAATGACACTGTGGCTCCTACACCAGTCATAACAATATACAATTCAGCCGGAAAGACAGAGTCAAACCCAGTTGCAGGGAATGTCACAACATTCTCTGCCAACACATCCACTGACAACTACTATCCAACAAGTGATCTGAAGTACAACTGGTCCATATTGTATAAAAACGGAACAGTTGCCAAGCCAAGCAGCACGACATACCAGATTGTAGGGAACATGTCTTTCAATGGGACTTCTTACATCAAAGTGAAATTCGAGACCCTGAACAACATGGTTGTATCACTCAGTGCAACAAATCCTTCACATCTCGCCGGATACGATAACAAGACCGTAACAATGCTCTATAGCACCCCAAGGATAGTTGTTGATTCTGTCTATGCACCGAAGCCTTTGACTCAGGGTGTCCAGTCAACAATTAACATAACAGTATCTAACAATGGCAGCGTTGCAGCAAGCAATTACACAATATCGCTCTACATAAATGGAAAATTTGTGACTTCACACAACTATAATGAAACACTAGCTGCAGGGGCATCAAGGAACCTTTCCTTTACATTCAAATCACCCGTCTCTGGCAAACCTGATTTCCAGTTCAGACCGTACAATACCAGTGAACCATCGTTCTTTTCGGTATACAACTCCTACAGTACCAACCTGACGGTTAAAGCCCCATCCTATGTGGCAGAGATCGTTGTTGGAATTATAGTGGTTGTAATAATTCTCGTAGGAGTGGCTTATTCAAGGCTTGGTGCAAGACCTCAGAAGAAGGCTAAAGCAATATCGAGAAAGGATGAGCCAAGAAAGAAACTGGAAGAACCCAAGAAGAAACTTGAGGACAAGGACTCATCAAATAAGAAGAAATGATTACATTTCTTCAAGAATTTTTATTCCAAGAAGGTCTGTAGAATCTTCTACAATTTTTCTGTAAAACTTTAAAATTTCAATTCTCCTTCTCTTTGTAACTTCATCTGCGGTCAATACTGGGCAGGCCCTGTAAAATTCGCTGTAACTTTTTGTAAGATCCAGGAGGTATCCTGCAACTATTTCTGGTTTCAGTTTGTTCGCTGCCTCTTCCAGGAAATAAGGGTAGCAGTACAATCTGAAAAGCAGATCCCTCTCAGCAGCATCAACATTAATGTATTCTGGATTGTTAGAGTCTGAGCCAGTTTTTCTTAATATACTGGATGCGCGAGCGTATGCATACATTATATAGGGTGCAGAATCACCCTCAAAGTTGAGTGCCTCCCCCCATCTGAATATCATCTGCTTGCTGGCGTTAAGCCTTACGATGCTGAACCTTATTGCAGAAACGGCAACACTTTCAGATATATTCTTCACGGAACCCTCGTCAAGGTCAGGCCTCTTGGTTCGAACAACCTTTTCGGCCTCTTCTATGGTCTTCTGCAGTAACTCATCAAGAGTGACTGTGTTTCCTTTCCTTGTTGACATGCTTCCAGATTCCAGTGACACATAGCTGTAATACATGAAGCGTATCCTCTCATGGATGTCCATAAGATCCTCGAAAACATAGGAAAGCTGTTCACCATGATCCTTGTGATTTTCACCAAGAACGTCAATGGACCAGGTGAAATTCTGGAATTTGTAAAGGTGGTATGCTATATCTCTGAGAAAATACAGTGATGTCCCGTTGCTTCTGGTAAGAAATATCTTTCTGTCACCATTTGTGATATATTTAGCCCCTCCTTCCTCTTTTATATGTTCAGCCAGTGAATCCAGCACTTTCACAGTATCACCAGTTCTGATGAAGCTGGATTCCCATGTGTAGTCGTCAATCGTTATTCCGATGTTCCTGAGAGATGAATTTATGGAGTCCAGAATCACGGAGCATATCTTTCTGATATATCCAACGGTATTTTCCTCACCTGCCTCATATAACTGCATCACCTCCTGGACTTCCTTTTCAAGTGAGTCATTCTCTTCCATCTCCCTGTGTATTCTTCTGTATGCGTCCAGAAGGTTTTCGGTTGTAAGGGAATCTTCCATGCAGTACTTTCTGGCTCCTGTACAAAGGGAGGCAACCTGCCTTCCGGAATCATTGACAAAATACTGTGTTGTGACCCTGTATCCATATCTCCGGAGGATCCTTGCGGTGGAGTCTCCAAGGATGGAATTTCTTATTCTGCCTATATGAATGGGGCCTGTAGGGTTTGTGCTGGTATGCTCCACTGATATCCTTTCAGGGTCCTGAAAAATATCCGGGAACATCCCTTTGTGCTCAAGTTCATTTCTAATTGAAAAAGCCAGGCTTTCAGCATTAAGCCTGAAGTTTATGTATGGGCCTTCAAGGGTGATTCTCTCAATGTAATCCATTCCCTGAAAATCTTTCAATACCTGGGCAAAAACATCTTCCGGGTTCCTCTTCCCTTTAAGTACTCGGAATATCCTGAAAGTAAAGTCTGCATGACCTGTCCTGTCAAGTGCCAGGTCCTTTTTGTCAAAATCCGGAAAAAGTTTCCCAAGCTTTTCCGCGATATCCTTCAGGTAATCAGTGAAAATGAGCATGCCTCTCTATCTTTAATATTTATAAGAATATTGGTCTTTCAAAGGTTCCTGGCAAACCTTGAGGTTCATGCAGAGAGTTCATAAGTCTCCACATAAGACCTGACCACAGAGAAAAATCTGTCTTGGGAAAGGCTCACTGTCCCATGTTCCTCATTACTCCAGGGTATGAAAATTGAAAGCGAGCCCTGATCCGGGTAAGTCTCCCTCATGACCTTCACAAGGTTTTCCTGCCCTATATCCCTGAGCCTCAGTGGATCAACGGAATATTTCTCAAGTATCTTCCGCATCCTTTCCATCATGCTTCTTGTGCTTACGCCGGACCTGTCAGCAAGGAAGCTTTCAAGTATCATGGAGAGGGCCATGAGCCTGTAGTATCTCACAGGGCCTTTCCACACCTGAGTGATCAGCTCCCCCATGGAGTTTCCGAAAACGTTTGGGTCCATATCGCCATCCTTTCTGCATATGAGATGCGGGGCAAGATTAAGTGCCCTTACAGTGAGGCGATGCAGATTATCTGGCTTCCTGAGTTCATCCATGTCTGCATAGTTTTCCAGAAGATTGAGCAAGGATGAATCCTTAAGCGCTCCCAATCTAACAAGCTCCACAATAAAATCCTTGATCTGTTCCCTGTCGGCTTTGCTCAATACAATCGAGTCCAGGTAAGCCTCGCATGGAAAATATTTTGCAGCGATAGTGTTGGATGAGCTTGAAAAATTAAGGCCGTAAATTCCTCCAACAGACTTAGACAGCTGTGCCAGAGGTGTAGTTGGAACGGAAATGAACTTCACACCTCCCCTGAATGTTGCTGCAACAAAGCCCGCAAGATCCATAACATCCTGAGGGCCAATAGCAACGATTGCAGAATCCTTAGGGATTTTTCTCTCAATCATTATCTTAACGATCTTCTGGTAATTTCTTATATTTTTAAGATTGATGTCCTCATTCAGCGTGATCTCTGTGAGAAGGCCATTGATACCAGAGAAGTCTGGTATGGAGCCGCTGAAGTTTTCCCTTGCTGAAGATCCTACCATCAGAACCACATGAGGGTACCTGTTTACCCTTTCAGGTATCCTTCCCATTATATCCGGCCCTACAAGCACAGGAACATAATTATCGCCGAACTGAAGCGTAAGCCTTTCAGAGCTCTCTGTGATCCACCCTCACCCTGAGTATCTAAGGTTTATTACTATATTATATTTATGAAATGAATGTGATCTGGCAGTAACTATTTTCATCTGAAAAGGAAATTACTGATCTCCCTCCACAAGAGGATAATTTATCTATAATGCAGCTATGCGAATTATCAATGGCATTTCAGGGCGCCAAAGACATTTCAGGTATTTACAGGAATGGTTATATAAAGATTCAGGACCATGGATTCATTGCCAACAACAGGACGGCCGCCCTGGTTGGACTGGATGGAACCATCGACTGGGCCTGTTTTCCAAATTTCAACTCACCACCTATTTTTGATTCTATACTTGACAGGAACCATGGGGGTTATTTCTATATCCGCCCGAAGGACAGGGAAGGCCTGCAGGTGATACAGACCTACAAGGAATTCACAAATGTCCTTATCACTGAGTTCATCCGAGATGGAAAGATCATTCTCCGTGTTACTGATTTCATACCGATATCAGATTATCCAACTATCAGTTTTCCGGAGATTCACAGGCTGGTGGAAACGCAGTCCCAGGATGTGGAGGTAGAGGTCGGTTTCAGGGCCACTCTTAATTTCAACAAGGACCCTGTTTCCGTGGATGTCAGGAAGAATGGCTACATCTACAGATCCAAGGGAAATAATGTTGGGATTGTTTCAGAGATACCCCTTAAACTTGAAGGTAACATTGTTGTGGGCTCTCAAACCGTTCCGAAGAGATCATCGCGCTGGCTGGTTGCCCTTCAGGGAATTCTGCATCTGGACAAGATATCGGATTACAAATCATATGACAGGCTTGAGGAGACTGTTGATTACTGGCAGAGATGGTCTTCCCAGGGAAATTATAAGGGCATTTACAACAATGATGTTGTACGATCCGCCTTGGTTCTCAAGGGGCTTTTCTTTGAGCCGACAGGCCTTATGGTGGCAGCTCCAACCACAAGCCTCCCCGAATGCATTGGCGGAGAGAGGAACTGGGACTACAGGTTCGCATGGATAAGGGATACTGCATACGTTGTTGAATCACTCTCGCTTCTTGGATACAGGAAAGAGGCTACAAAATTCCTGTACGATCTTATGGACATTGTGGTGAGGGAGAAGAAGGTCAGGACCATATACCCCATAGATATTGATGGTGAAATCACCGAATTAAACCTCACCAACTACGAAGGTTACATGGGATCGGCGCCGGTTCGCATCGGCAATGAGGCATCAACACAGCTGCAGGTTGATCAGTATGGGTCAATTGTGAATGCGATACATGCCCTGAGCTCCTCAGGCGGCATTATAAACTCATATCTCTGGAATTTTGTCGGGGAGACACTTGACACCCTCTCCAGGTTATGGAAGCTCCCTGATTCCAGTATCTGGGAGTTTCGAACAGAACCAAAGCACTATGTTTATTCCAAGCTGGTCTCATGGTCTGCTTTCAGGAATGCAATTCAAATAGGCCAGGAACAGGGGCTTTCCGGCCCATTCAGGAAGTGGAAATCAATAGCTGATGAGATAAAGATGGACATACTGGAGAAGGGCTATGATTCATCCACAAACTCCTTTGTGCAGTATTACGGATCATCCCAGGTTGATGCATCGCTCCTCAGAATGCCCATACTTGATTTTCTACCGGTTAAGGATGGAAGGATCAGGGGCACCATTGAACGCATCGAAAGGGATCTCATGAAAACTGACCATCTGTTCAAGCGATATCTTGAGGATGACGGCCTGAACTGCCCTGATAATGCTTTTCTCCTTCTCTCATTCTGGTACGTTGAGGCCCTACTGAAGATGGGCGATCTTGAAAAGGCAAATATTGTGTTCCATGGCCTCATGGATCGTGCAAACCACCTTGGCCTCCTTTCCGAGGAGATAGATTTTGAAACAGGGGAGCAGATAGGGAACTTCCCTCAGGCAATCACTCATCTTGGTGTGATCAGGTCTGCTGTGATGCTTAACAAATATTATAAGAACTCGCACAGGCCCTGAAACAGGCATCAGAACTCATTTTCTCATTTTGCAGGCGGACAAATCGGCTTATTATACTGGACAATATAAGTATGCCTCATGAGAGGCACGCTGAGAATATTCCGGACTCCCGGTTTTGAGGTATCGGAGATATACAGTTTTCTGGACATGTTTCTTCAGGATGGCGGAAAGGCTCATCTCCTCCTCTCTGACGGGATAATTCTTGACATGAGGGA
>DARE01000015.1:14476-18338 GCA_002503205.1 Thermoplasmatales archaeon UBA447
CAGCTTGAACGCATACTCATGGATTCCGATGAAAACCCGTTCCTCATAATAATCCGCTCTGAGGTTATATCGGAGTGGAAGCCAGTTGCACTGGAGGGCATATACGATATTCTCAGGATAAAGGCACTATTCAGGGGCTGCCATATATGGATGAATGTTGTTGGTCCATCAGGAATTTTTGAGAAGTACCTTGGCGAATGGCGGTTCATCCAGAGGCGGGAAATAGCAGAAAGGGGGCTATATGCATGGGACGCACAACCCCAACAGTAAGGCAGATTCTTGAATCGCTGTCGTCAAGAGTAACGCATTCTCCCCTGATCGATGAGGAGGAGAGAAGGCTGTCGGAGCTCATACTGAATCTTGGCAGAAAGCACTCTGACGCCATACTTGAATCCGGCATTGATCCGGAATTCGGCCTGATTTTCTTTGCCCTTGTGGAGATACTTAAGAACAGTATGGTGGATGGTGAGGATGGCAGAAGATGAAACCCTCATAAATGCCACTGGATCTGACACCATCTATCTGTGGTACCTGAGAAACGGGAGGCTGAGGATTGCCCCCCACAGGTTCAGATCCTGGATATTCGTATCCGGTTCGGAGTTCGATCTGGATTTCCTGGCAAGCCAGCTTGACCATTCACAATTCAGGTACGAATGGTCCAGAAGAAGTGACATATTCGGAGAGATTGATGGGATAACAATATGGGCAAGACCTTCGCAGTTTAATGAACTCATAAGGTCCATAGAGATCATGGGCCTTGGAAGAAAGTTCAGGATATACAACGGAGACATCAATCCTCCCCTCAGATTCCTGTCAGAAAGATCCATCAGGCTTCTGGAGCTTTCCGATCCACTGGACTCCGATCCAGATATACCATTGCTGAGCGTTGGCGGCAGATCCCTGATGGGAGTTCCGGACACAATAAGCATCAACTCCGGGCCTCATGTCAGGGTAACATCAAAGGTTCTTGGTGATCTGGAGGAGTTGCTGAAGGATAGCATAATCCTTGTATATAACAACAGGGACAGATTCTTCAACCAGGTTCTCCACAGGATGTCAGATCTTGGATACACCATTCCGGATATACGAACAGGCATGGGCAAGTCCTACAGCTCCTACGGGCAGGTCCACAGCACAAATCAGCACATAAGGATCAGGGGGAAGATATGCATAGAATCAGGTTCTTTTGTATTCTCTGAGAGTGGCATTCCGGGTGTAATTGAAACATCCAGGGTCTCCTCGCTTCCCATGGAGAGCGTCTCAATGGTAACCACCGGCACTGCAGTATCATCAATGGAGGAATCAGAGGCAATAAGGAATGGGATACTCATACCCCTTTACAAGGATGACCATGAAAGGGAGAAGGACGTATCCACGCTCCTGATGACTGACATGGGTGGGATGGTTCTTCAGCCCGATCCCGGGATATATGAGGATGTCCATGAGATAGATTTCTCCTCCATGTATCCAAGCATAACTGTCCGCTACAATCTCTCCCCTGAGACTGTGGGCACAGCAGGTTCATTCAGAATTCCCGGAACTCCATATCTGGTGGACATGTCCAGGAGGGGTTTTCTGTCCATGGCCCTTGAAAAACTTCTTAACAGGCGCCTTTACTTCAAATCGATAAAGGGTGATTCCCTTTTATATAATATGAGGGACACAGCCCTGAAGTGGATGCTTCTCACATCATTCGGCTATACCGGCTACAAGAATGCAAAGTTTGGCAGGATAGAGGTCCATGAGGCAATCACAGCAATGGGCCGGCACATTCTGACGAAAGCCATATCAATAGCCAGGGATGAGGGTTTTCATGCAATACATGGCATAGTGGACTCATTGTGGCTCGGTGGAACAGGTTCCATATCCCATGTTCTTGACAGGACGGAGAGGGAGACAGGGATTGGCATAGTGGAGGATGGCCATTACAGATGGATTGTATTTCTCCCATCCAGATCGGGGCTGGGAGCTCTTAACAGGTATTTCGGCCTTAGATATGACGGGACATTCAAGGTGAGAGGCATTGATCTCAGGAGAAGAGACTCTCCTGAGATATGCAGGGAGTTCCAGACTGAGGCGCTGGATCTTTTCAGGTCCTGCAATGGCAGGTTGCAGATACTGGAAAGGAAGGATGATCTGGAGAGGCTCAAGGAAAAGTACCTCAATATGATTTGCAGAGCATCATGGGACAAACTCAGTTCCAGTTTTCACATAACAAGGCACAGTGAGGAATACAGGGTAAGGAATATTCAGTCTTCCATAATAAATGAATTCAGGCGTTCAGGAATCGATATCATGCCAGGAGAAAGGAGGAGTGCAACCGTTGTGGATCGGAAGCGGAAGATAGTGGACCCATGGGATTCAGGCCTTGGCATGGATATTGAATATTACAGGCAGGTCCTATCCAGATCGTTTGAGCCATTTGATTTTCTAATATCATGCTGCAGTGGCATGAAAACTGGGCAGAGGGTCCTCACATCTTTCTTCTGAGGATCTCTGTGACTTTTTCCTCCAGCACTGACACAGGAATATCATTAACGCCAAGCATCTTTCCAACACCCTTTCTGTCCCCCTTCCCCACGATCTTTCCCTCAATGAGGCCGGTGTTCTCAAGCCTTCTTATGATCCTGTACACCTTTCCAGGTTCTATGCTCTCAGTTCCAGTCTCCTCGCAGACGCTTCCAATCTCAGAGATAACATCAGATATCCCTGTGGACGGATCATCCCTGAGGGACCTGCATATGGCAAGCAGAACTGTCAGTTCATCGCCGTCAAGTTCAGCAAGCTTGCTCTCAGTGACATAAGGGCTTATCATGGATCTTGCGCCTCTTGCATCCTCAAGCGAAATGGATTCGCCATTTCTGTAAAGGCACATATATGTGGCCTTCTGCAGAAGCTCGATTGCGACTCTGGCACTTCCGAAAGGTTCAGCAAGATCGCATATGTATTCAATAACAGAAGGATCTATGTCTTCAGGGCTCATGGCAAGTGCTGCCCTGTCCTCAACAATTCTCGATAGCTCGTCCCTGGTGTAACGGTCAAAGAGAACTGTGGAAAACACGCCAAGAGATTTCCTCTCCCTCTCTGTCATGTACATGGAGGGGTCCTCCATTGATATTATGACTGTGGACATGGGGCAGCCATAGAGCTCATGTGCCCTGAGTATATTGTAAAGGCCTGCCCTGTCAAATTTCAGCAGATTTGTCGCCTCATCCACAATAAGCAGAAGATTGGCCTGTTTCGCTCTCAGGGTCCGATCCAGTGACCTGAAAATCTCAGGAAACCCAAGATTTTTCTGAACAATTTTTCCAACCCTTGATAGAACATCTGTCATAAGGGCACGGAGGCTTGAGTATGACAGGGCATTCTCATATATTCCGGTAAAGCCTTTCTCTTCCCTTAGGATGAATCTAACGGTTGAGGTTTTTCCGGTGCCTGACGATCCGAATAGGGCAAGGTTGGAGGTTATGCCCATCCTCAGGGGAGTAATGATGTTCGCCTGAAGAGTTGAAACCTGTCTCTCCCTGAAGAACATCTTCCTTGGTATGTAGGAGAAATCAAGGGCGTCAGGGTTTCTCAGCTTCAAGTCCTGATACCTATTGGAGGGTAGAATGTAAAGTTTTCATAAAATATTCATAAAATTAATGGCTGGAGATCAGGCACCACTCATTGCGGCGAGGCTTCTGATCTCTTTCTTCTGGTCCATGCCCCATCTCTTGACCTTTTCTATGTCGACGCCCTTCTTCTTTGCCATGGATTCAACGAACTTCATCATAAGGTATCCGCCGCCTGAGATTATTGCTCCAGTGCCCAGACGGGCAAAGATATTTCCGTGAGAGTCACGGAATCCATCTCTGGAGGC
>DARE01000055.1 GCA_002503205.1 Thermoplasmatales archaeon UBA447
GGGCCGGTAGATCAGCGGTAGATCGCCTGCTTTGCAAGCAGGAGGCCTCGGGTTCAAATCCCGACCGGTCCATTCTGTGTTTTTCTGACTCCGAAGTCAAAAGGAATGATGGATTTCTGCTCCAGACTTTCAGGCAGGAGGCCATGAATTTGGAAAGATTCAGGCCATAGGCTCTGGCACTGTCTGCAAGCTCACTGTCAATGAACAGACTTACTCTCTTTTTTTGTGTCATTATGCGCATAGATACACACAGGAATACATGAAATTCATGGTTTTATTAAGACAGAGAAATTTTAATTTCTGCAATTTGTTGTAAATAGACCGTAGTGATAACATAATTATTAGTTGTAAACTCCTTACATCACTTACAAAGCCTTACATCATTTTGTAATGCATGTCGAAGCCGTAAAATAGGGGGTTCTTACAAACATTACAGGTCTTACGCATCTGTAAGCACATACTTACATGACATGAACTTGGATCTTACCATGATATAAACTATCATGCTTACATAATTTACCATGTCAATTGTTATCACTACCTCTCGCGCGTATAAAGGGTGTATTTTCTGTGTAAGGTATGTAAGTCGCGTAAGAATACAAGAAAATACTGGATTTCCATTATATTGTTCTAAATGTAAGGAATGTAAGGCATGTAAGATTATAATTATTATAAATTAGATAAATTCACCCTAAAATAGAGAGATTTATCAACTCTACAATCACTTATCTTAGAGACATTCATTCATGGACCTCAGGAGTTAACCCCTCCCTCTCTTAATTAACTAATATTACACATTGAAAACAGGATCGATCGCAATCACTTTAAAAATGGAGCTAGCATTTGCCTTATCTATTAGGTGATTGATAACTGGTTGAATTGGATTGACCTCAACTTATTCATGTGATTAGGGTTTTTACTCTAACACCCCATTCTCTCTGTATTTCTTCGAAATTTCAAGTAATTCCTCGATTATAGACTTAAAAGAAATAAGGGCTCTCTGGTCCATCAGAGCGCTATAACCTATTGTCTCCTTATGCTTATAAATCGAACTAAATGCTAGAGCAGAAGTTATTGGGAGCTCATGCTGCTTAGTTTCCCATTCTACAATCATTAACTTTAATCCAAGGATCGCAGAAATAAAACTAAATCCAGAAATGCTACTTTTATACTTCCAATGCCAATCTGCAACGTTTTTGTAATTGTCGGAAAAGCCTAAAATTTCAGGAAACTTTTTCTGTCTCTTTCCTCTTATTACAGACTTAGTCGCTCCTTCCTGTAGGCTCATTGTGTTTTGTATTTCCTTGATTAACGCCTCGAATATGACCGAGTCCCTATTGATTAATTTTAGGGTCTCTAGGTCTTCTTTGCTCTCATCCCGTATCATGAACCCCTTCGGGAAATGGAAGAATATCTTAAGAGATAAGGATGGCCTTAAATTGTAGAGATTACCAATATATATGAAGGCCAGAAAATCCATTCTCAAGTGATATGGATCTTCAATTGTATCTTTTGTTAAAAATAGAAAGCTAAGTGTTTCGCGAACGAGTTCAGAAAGGGAGAGGCTTGTGTTTTTATCTTCCTGGTATAGGCAAGCCAATATCAAAGCCCTAAGTTTGTTCAGCTCTTCAAACTCTTCTTCATCTACGCTCATTATGTAATTGCTCTCTCTTTTTTTAGTATCTGCCTTTTCTTGCCCAATCATATTTTCCTGGTCCATCAGATTTTTGAAATCATTTGATTTCGAATCGTCATCATATTTATCTGCCCGTATGGTCTCTCCTGAAAGATTTGAACGATGTTCTATTAAGCTTTGAAACAAATCTTCTTCTTCTTTTAGGCGTTTCTTCAAAACCACCAGAAGTTCATCTGGGTTCTTTGGAATAGAGTTCTCAGGAAGCCCTCTTTTCCTGTAAAAACGCCTTAGGTAATTCATTCTTAATTTATCGTCTTCTACTGTCATAATTAACCATGAAACAACTATGAAACTCCTTATAATTTCATTTAACTGCAGAAGATTTTTCACTTCGCCGCCTGAGTAAAGAGATAATTTCTGTATGTTGTAAAGAACAGAGTATTCCTCTGTGCTGAATGAAATTGGAAACTTTTTCTTATCCGTAAATAGGCATAGTGTGTATTTATACAATCTTTTCTCTGTGTAACATAACTCTATTTATACAACGTGTGCATACACATTGTATATGGAACCAAGGGTAAATATCTATCTAAGGCCAGAAGTTAAGATTAAGTTAGTTAAAAAAGCCAACAAAATGGGCCTTTCCCTGTCAAAACTACTTGTTAAAGCTGCTCTTGATTATGAGGTACCCGAGCAATGAAAACATCAAAATTTAAGAAAGAGGGCCCCGAAGGGCCCAGTGAGATTTTCCCGCATCCACTCAGTACAATCTCATTCTCTCAGTCAGAGAACACAACTCACAACTCGCAGGTGAGTAAGGAGGTGAGTTATGTCTAATTTTACCAATGCAGGAAAGGCATATAAGCCTAACCAGAATGACAAGGATAAGGTCATTGAGATAGCAAATGCAATGCCTTACTATCTCAAGGATGCTTATTTTGACCGGGCAGAGATTCAGAACTACCGGACCGGATCCTATTTCGAGGGCTTATCCGAGAAACAAATTCTTGACAGGATGGTTGAAGAAGCCTACAAGCTGGGCCTTCCAAAGGAACTTGAAAATGTATTCCGCAGGAACTCCGATATATTCAGGGAATGGCAGAGTCAAAAGAGCAGACATACCTCCGCAAAGTCATCAGAAGAAGCCAAGGATTTTAAACAGGACAATCAAACAATGGATCCTCCTGGTGATTCCCATGAGGTTAGAGTAGCTCCATACATCCATCCCTTGAGATTGGAACATGCAGGGGAACGAAGGAAAGATGGTTGCATAGTGGCCAATCTGGACATAGAGGGAAGCAGCGTAATGGTTGTCGATCCAATCCCTGAGGTTCTGGCATCCTACCGTCAGGCCCTCATTATACAGCAATCCGAGGAAAATGGCGGATCTGAGGAACTGACTGTAAAGAACAGTGAATACCTGCTCCTGGGATTTTATAGGAACGTCAAGGTATACAATTCAATCATCCCCGGCAAGGCAAGGAAGGTTGAATTTGACATTATATCCTCAGTCCTTCCTTCGCCTGTGCATCTTGGCCCGAGCAGTGAGAAGGACATCCTTTCCGCTATGAATCTGCTTGGCCTTATACCGGACAAGAGGAATGCTCCTGAAAACCTCACCATAGTGATAAATGCCTATATCCAGTCAGGAAAGGCCGAGATATTGACTGGATTTGACACTCCAGGGTTCTACTGGGATCCCGACAATAAGAGGATAACAGTCATAGGCTATCAACTGCGAAACCCATCTGCAGAAGAACTTCGAAACGCTCTTACTGCCCTGGACAGGATAGTAAGACTGTTCCCACAGATTGGATGGGCCAGAGTTTCATCTGTTGTTAAATGGGGATTGTCCGCACCGTTTCACTACTGCATGAAACAGCGGCACATTTACCCAAGGGAGATCCTTGAATACGGTGTATCGGGCACATTCAAAACGGCTGCTCTCACGATTTCACACGGGATATACGGATTGTGGGATGGGACTTCCAATCATGGTTTCTTCATATCCGGTACAGCAGCCAATACTGAAGCAAGAATGGGCGTCGCCCTTGAAAAGGGCACATTCCCTGTAATAATCGATGAAGCTGATCCAGTATACCTCATGGATGGAAGGGAAAACCATGCGAATGTCAGAGTAATAGCAATGCTCAAGTATGCCCTGCAGTCCACAGAGTCAAGGTTTACCTATGACAAGGGGACCAGCATTGCGCTGGCAGCAATTGGCATGACAGCCAATAGGAAGTTTCCGGCAGAAGCTGAAGCACTGCTGAACAGGATTGATGTATATGAAACAAGCGAAAGGGAGGTAATCAGGGCATCATTAACTGAAAAGGCAGAATTTCAGGCCCTTCAGAATAAACTTTATCCGCAGCTGGAACCCATGGGGCAATGGGTTGCGAATAAAATAACCGAAAACCCGGGCATACTCACTCCAGATTACATCACCCTCGGAGAAGACCTCCTTTCGGAGATGTATAGGGAAGCTGGGTTGGAGTTACCGGAATGGGTCGTCTTAAGGACACAGGTAACTACAATTGAGGATGATAAGGTTGACCGTGTAGAACAAATCCGTTCATTCCTGGTTAAGTCAAATCTTGAGGCGTTCTCCAGGAATATTGGCAGGACAGGTATTCTCACTGACAGCGGCAGGGGTGGAGAGTATCCCCAGTATGACAGCATGACGAATGTAACAGCCGAGGAAAGGATAGGTCATTCCATCAGGAATAACCTAATTCCATGGCAGATTTACAAGAATACTACCGGAATAGAGCATGTTGTCCTGACGACAGCATTTGCCAGGGAGGTTTCCAGGATAGTTGGTGAATCCTATAATCTCCAGTCCATAGGCGAGTTGCTTGGATTTGAGTACAAGGTAGCCTGGATAAATGGTAAGTCCAGTAGGACTATTGCTGTCAAATTAGATTACTATCTGAGATTCCTTCTGCCGGACTTTGAGGATTCGCAACCTCCCCAACCTGAGGAAATAAGGAAAGAACTGAGGGAACTAAAACAGCTGCCAAAGGAACCGGAACCTGCTGAGGATAGCAAAGGGAAGCCCGAGACAAAGGCCAGTGAAAATGAAGGCCCGCAAAGCGATCCTGAACCTGAAATTAGGCCACCAATGAATCCTGCCCTGAAGCTTCTGATAGACTGCACCTACAATTCGTCAAAGAAATACAAGACTGTGACGGAACTCTGGAAATCAAGCACGGACCCCAACCTTACGCAGGAATTGATATTTCAAGAGCTCGAAAAGCTGGTCAAAGAGGGCAAGGTCATCAAGAAGGGCTCAGCCTACGGGTCTGTTGATGTCCTGGAGGGAAAGCCATGATAGATCTCAGGGGACCATGGCTCTTCAACAATGGCCAGAACTCCGGATATCTTGACTTTCCGTATCTTGTCCTTGAGAGGGATGAAAAGCATTACTTCAGGAAATACAGAGGATTTGCCATCTCCAGGGATGTCTTTGAATATGCTATTGACAGGAACTTCCAGTATTATGAGGTTCACTATGTGCCGGTAATGAGGGTGTATATCTTCAACCTCCCTGATTTCAGGACCGGATACAAGGTCATGTTTTCCGGGGAGATTCAGTATATTCTCCAGACAGACAGGGCATTCAAGGAATTCCAGGTTGAGAGGTTCTCACCAAGGCACATTCCAGAATACAGGGAGGTATCACCATGATGTCGCAGGCCACACTTGACAATTTTGTGGAAATTAAGACCGAGCAGGCTCAGAATTCACAGGTCCTTGTCGTCATCCTGAAGGATCTCAATGTGGCCTGGACGGACAGGGACTGGTCCCTTCGATCTCAGGACCTTGTTTACCTGGATGATAAGCTGGCCAATATCCTCATTGAAAGGGGAATTGCAAGGAAAGTGGAGGTTCACGCATGACAGCAGCTGATGACATCAGACGGGAGATCTCATACTGGACCGAATTCAGGGATGCACTGGAGATTGCACTCCTGAAGCAAGATAAATCCGGAATGCTGCATTCCAGGGCAATTGAGAGGGTTGAAAGACTGAAAAGGACGCTCAGGGCCCGGGAAGCCAGGGAAATCATTGAATCACAGTCAAGGCCTTCCGAAATCTTGCAGGACCAGGAAGGCCATGACACC
>DARE01000051.1:0-10059 GCA_002503205.1 Thermoplasmatales archaeon UBA447
GTGTCAATAATGGAATTTCCTAGCCCAGCGTTTGATATTGCTATATAGTTTGATAAAACATAGTGCTTCGAAGGAGTCTGAAAACTGTCAAAAACAACTGTGGCCGCAGGAATAAAACTTAAAATTACAACATATACAAGTGCAGGAACCACGAGAAGGAAATAGATTAAAGAACGCCTGATCATTTCAGCACCTTTTGCAGGCAGACATATCGTATGATATACCCTGACAGCATTATTAATACCTTCATTTCATCTGTACTATTAAATCATTTCGTAAAATTACCCTGCCACAGCCATTGGCTGAGTGAAGTGTATTGTCGGGGGCTAATATTTTTCGTTATTTGAGATTCGAGATTGAATGCTCTGTTTAAATGAAAATAAGTCTGAATTTATATTCATTCCCATTCTATGAATAAGATTCACAGTATATTGGAATAGCGATTATTACATTTTTCCTTTCGAAAGGGGATAGTTCTCAACGAAGATCGGGCGGACTTCCCATTGCCGCAAGTAAATTACTTGACTCGGATAGTACCACCCGACGGGCTGCCTGCAGGCTGCCTTCTGAGAAGAACGTTGTACAGAGAAAGCGGTACCCCCTTCCTGTTTTCCGGTTCCTTCAGCCCTATGAACAGAAGAGACGAAAGAAACCTTCCAAAAAATACAACAATATATCCTGCAAGAAGCGCTTCCCTTAGTGGAAATAGACGCGTAAAATAATCTAAAAGATAGCCACCGCTCAACGCACCCACCAGATACATTATTCCGTTGAAACCATTGATTAGCGAAATGTACTCTCCCCTTCCATTCTCTGGTACAATATCTAGCAGGTAGGAGTTCATTACTACATTCTGGATCGAACTTATAATTCCACTGTATATTTCCAGAATTATGAACTCCTTAAGGTTCACGTAGAATGCGTACTGCAGCGGTATAAGGCTAAGGAGCAGTCTGTTAAGGAATATTAAGGGAGGTCTGCTCATTCTGTCAACTATTCTCCCAAGGACAAATTGAATGCATAGGGCGGCCACCGATGAAGTTACTGTAAGTATTGCCACATCTTTCAGTGAAAAATTCATGATAGTGACAATGGTGATGGGGAACATTGGCCAGGCCATGGACCAGAAGAATCCCTGAGCGTTCATTGCCATAAAATATTTAAAAAACAGAGGCTCATTTCTGATATTTTTTAGGGTGTTGAGAAGACTTTTCTGGCTTTTGTTGCTCCTTTTTGTCTCCCTGATTCTCCATATGAGCACCAGTGAAACGAAATAAGTGCTTGCAGCAAGATAAAATGGAATGCGAATCTGGTTTGACACTGCGCCAGAAAATGTAAATGTCATAATCACAAGTGAAAGAATAGTTCCAATTGAACTGAGGTTGTTTACTGTGGAGAGGAATCTTCCCCTTGTTTTCACAGTTGAACTGTCGGCAAGGAGAGAGAACCAGTTCACTGTAATTAAAGCAGAGAAAAGTGATATAATTGCGTATACAAGGATCAATTCAACTGGTGTCCTAACATCTGTAAGGAGATACCATAAAGCACCGAGCACAACACCACCAAGAAGCAGGAATGGTTTTCTGCTCCCTACACGATCGCTTATTCTTCCCCAGAGAAGCTGACCTCCATTGTTCACTGCATTTGTGATTGATTGAAGCCAGCCCATCTCAACAACAGTTGCTCCCAAAAGTACGCCGTAAACACCAATAAAAGTTGACGCCGCTGTTGCACCTACCGCAATAACAAAGGAGCGCATGGCAATGAATGTTTTATTGGACATTGACTTATCAGATTCGGGAGGCAGTCCTTACATGCTTATATTGATTTAGATTGTTGCAGGTTTTTCTAATTCCAACTAAAAAATGAAATCTAATATATAGATTACAATTTGCAAATTATTGAAGCACGATGAATATGAATCAGAGAGGAAGAGGAAAAGAGGGCAAGTATGCATGATCACAGTAGACGGAGTGACGGTCTGCATTGATCCATCTCTTCCACTTTTTAATGAAATGGGAAGGAAATACTCCATGATTATAGTTGCAATTTTAAGGCAAAAGGAAGAGGGCATAAATTTCAACCAGATTATAAGTTTCATTCCATTTTCCAGCACTACAATAATTTCCAGAAGACTTAAGAAATTGGCAGAAATAGGTATAATAGAAAAATTGAACTCAGACGGGCATTTGATTTACAAGCTTACAAAATTTGGAAAGGAACTTTCTGACCTATTAGTACCCCTTATGCACCTGGCAGAGATACACTATGGAGTCAAAGTTACTGAATAGAATGATATGGAGAATCAGATGAAATAATTGGGTGTCAGATATGGTAAAATGGCTTTTATTGATGGATCTTGATGGCACAGCATGGGACCACCTGGACATTTCCAGGTGCATAGTACCTTTCAAAAAAGTAGACAATGATACAATCCAGGATTCCAATGGAACAGTAATCAGGCTTAAGTCGGATCTTCGGGAGTTTTTGCAGTGGGCAAAGGATAATTCTGCCATAATCTCTACTCTAACATGGAACGACAGACAACATGTTATTGATGCACTTGAGGCGTTTAATTTAACAAAGTACTTCGATCACCTGGAAATTAGTGAAGATTCAAGAAAGGATCTCAAGCTAAAGGAACTGATAGAAACACTCAAAAAGGAAAAGATACACATACCCCATGAAAGGATCTACTATCTGGATGACCGCGATATCCATATAGATGACATTCGTGTTATCGCTCCAGAGATTAATTTCCTTCATATGGGTCTAAAGGTCCATAACCTTAAAGAGGCAAGGAAAATAATTTCCGCGAGGCTTTCCATTTAATTTTTATTCGCAAGTAAGAGACCCTTGACCTTTTCCTTCACGTGGGATTCTAGGGACTTTCCACCATCTTTCGTGTATAACCTTGCGCCTATCCTTCTGCGAAGTATATCTTCCTCGTTGAGTGCACATTCATTAAAAACGGCCTGAATTATTGCATCTGAGTTGTTTCTCCTGTAATCTATGGTGGGCAACCCCTTGAATGTCAGCCTTTTATTCCTGGGCAGACATTTGTTAATTATTCTGGCAACCGACTGTGCTGTCAATCTGTAATCAGTTATTTTACCTCCAAGGATGGAAACAACATTTTTATTCATTATCACCGAAGATTTTCTTGTTACCTTACCAGGATCAGAACCTGAACCGAATAAGGGGCGGATGCCTGCAAAGCTCTCTATTATGTCTTTTCGTCCCAATTCTGGTATAATTGACCTGGCACTTGAAATAATGTACTCTATGTCTTCCTCAGTTATTTTCCAGTCATCTGGTGATGAGGTGAATGTGTCTGTTGTTCCTATGTGTATCACCTCTCCCCTTGGGATAATGAACATCTGCCTCCTGTCAATGGGGGAGCGGAAAACGACTGCGTTTTTTCCAGGGAAGAGAGAAGAATCCACTACTATGTGAATTCCTTTGCTTAACAGAAGATTACTCAAGTTTCCTGCCTTATCAATTCCTGGAATCTTGGTGACCCATGGGCCTGCTGCATTAACTATGAATTTTGTTGATATTTGAAGAGTCCTTCCTGAAATGAAGTCTTTTAGAATAGCGTGCCACTTTCCATTTTCCTCCCATATCTCCAGAGGTTCAACATAATTAAGGCAGATCGCCCCATGGGAGTGTGCCGTCACGACATTGCTTATGACAAGGAGTGAATCGTCGGTCATAGAATCTTCATAGGTGAAATACCCTTTCACATGCTCTGGAAACGTCCCTGAGTTTCTATGATATCTAGGCAACTTTATTCTTCCAGAAAGAAGATTGTATATTGTAAGCCCTGACCTGAGAGATATTTTCTTCCAGGAATATTCATCAACTACTACATCGAACAGAAGGGGCTTCACAATTTCAGTATGCGTAAGAAGATAATTCCTCTCACTGAGTAGCCTTTTGACCTCGCGGAATTCAAAATTGGCAAGATACCTTAACCCCCCATGTATTAATTTTGAAGAACCAGAACTGGTTCCTGATGCAAAGTCGTTTCTGTCAACCAGAAGAACTTTGCGTCCATTCTGTGCCAGCAAACTTGCAGTTCCAGAACCATTGATGCCACCACCTACTACAAAGAATTCAAAGTCACTTTCACCGATTGTTTCAATATCCCTTTGCCGTGTCCTGAAAGAAAACTCACTTTCAAATGAAGGCAAATTAGAGGTCATGTTAGGCTTAACCCAATCGCTGGCATGACTAAGAATTTACTTATAGGTGAGATGTTTTTTTCTTTTATTGGCTTTTGATACATACTGACTCCGAGGAAATTGCCACATCAACTGCAGAGAATTATAAAATAACTGTGGATATCCATGCATGTCCGATATCGATAATGTTTTAATTGGTATCCATGCAATAGCTGGAATACTCTGGATTATTTTCGGAATAGTCTTAGTTGTACTTCTCAACCGGATTTCAAAGAAAAAAGAATTCACCGGTGAAAATAATGGAATAAGGAATACAGTCATAAGAATAAGAGCTACAGGCGGTATAACCATTATATTGGGCATTATTCTATTTGCAATACTTTCATCAGAGGGAAAGATCCCATCCTTCACCTCGGTTAAAGGAATACTTCTGATTCTGGGGGTTATTCTAGCGCTGATTGTCTATGTGGTAATCAATGAAGGATACACCTTCAGAAAGATCGAAAAACTTAATTCGGAGAACCTGGCAAAAATACTGAATATGGCCACAGTAGCATCAGTTTTGACTGTACTCGTTCTGATTCTCATGGTAATTGGGTCTTCCTGATTTTCAAACAGTCTCACTGGAGATCTTCAGGATCAATCTGTCGAATGATTCACAAATCTCCTTTCTCTTTCTCTTCACCATGTCAAGCATTTTTTCCGTTGCCACTGCGGAATAGTAGGAAACCCTGCCCCCATTCTTTAATGGTTCATTGTACTGATTTACCAACCCCATAGAAACCTGTTTTCCTAAAGCTTTGAAAACGGTGCTTCTGTTTCTTTTTGTGTAATCTGCTAG
This sequence comes from Thermoplasmatales archaeon UBA447, assembly GCA_002503205.1. Lineage (GTDB taxonomy): Archaea > Thermoplasmatota > Thermoplasmata > Thermoplasmatales > Thermoplasmataceae > UBA447. Next base: position 5,029 of record DARE01000051.1, read on the forward strand.
ATCATCCAGGCTCTTCCTTCCTGAATTCCTCAGGTATTTCAATACTGAAACTTCAAGGTCATTCATATTGAACAGGCATGATAGCAGGTCGTAATATGTTGCATCCACATCCATGATGCAGTTCAGGCTTTTCATATACAGCCATCAGAATGGGATATTTGATATTTCGCAATATTTGAAATTTCGAATACTTAATAATGTCAGATATAATTTTCCTTCGATATTCATGGATAACGTAGAAAAGATAAGGGAGAACCTTATAAGGGAGATCATGGCAGAAAACAAGGATTCATCCGAAGGAAAGACTGTGGACCTCAGCGATTCAACCTTCAACTCAATGGTCTCAAAGCCTGGAGTTACGGTTGTGGATTTCTGGGCACCATGGTGCGGGCCATGCAGGTTTGTATCACCGGTGGTTGAGGAACTGGCCTCAGAATACAGGGGAAAAGCAAGATTCGGGAAGGTCAATGTAGACGAGAACCCGGGTGTGTCAAATCAGTTCATGATAAGGAGCATACCAACAATAATGTTCTTCAGGGATGGGAAAATGGTTGACATGCAGATAGGAGCAGTCCCGAAACCGATGCTTGAAGCGAAGCTTAAGAAAGCTTTACAGTAAAGTTGGAAAAAATGACAGGAAAATCTTATTCATGCATAGTAATAGGTGCAGCATCTGCTGGTCTTTCTGCGGGACTGTATCTGTCAAGGCAGGGTGTTGACACCCTGATAATTTCCAGAGATATTGGGGGGCAGGCACTTCTTACTGATGATATAGAAAATTATCCCGGAATTGAGCAGATCAGCGGTTTTGATCTGATGAACCGTTTCCAGAAACAGACTGAATCATATGGAGCACAGTTCCTTTATGATGAGGTAATTTCAGTGGAAAGGAACAGTGACGGCAATTTCGTTCTCTCAACACGTTCCGAAAAATATACTGCAGAAGCCGTTATACTTGCATTCGGGAAGACCCCCAGAATGCTCGGAGTTCCGGGAGAGGAGAAATTGCAGGGCAGGGGCATATCATACTGTGCTGTCTGTGACGGCCCTCTGTATAAGGGAAAGGAGATAGGAGTGGCCGGAATAGGAGAGCATGGATTGCAGGCTGCCACATATCTCGCTGGTGTGGCAAGCAAACTTCATGTGTTCTACAAAGGATCCAAGGCACCGGAAGATGATGAGCAGTACCAGGACCTTATCAACAATGATAAGGTTACTTTTTACCTCGGTGCATCAGTGAAGGAGGTAAAAGGTGATAAAACAGCAGACAGTGTGGTATTTTCTGACAGGGAAGGAGAGAAAACAGTCAAGCTGAATGGCCTGTTTGTGGAGATGGGATACATAGCGAAGACAGATTTTGTCAAGGATCTTGTGAAGCTTAATGATTCCAAGGAGATAATCACAGACAAGTTGGGAAGAACAAGTGCTGAAGGGATATTCGCCTGTGGTGATGTGACCGATATTCCCTACAAACAGGCAGTTATATCAGCAGGCCAGGGAGCGGCTGCAGCACTTTCCGCATACAATTTCATACAGAGAAAGCATGGCAGGAATGCTGTAAAATCAGACTGGAAAGCTGTCAAACCAAGAAAACCATCAGGAGAGGGCAGCGGCCAGGGGTTCATCCTAAATAAGTAATCTCTTTCTTTCCCTTTTTTAATGATCTATTTTTCGTTACACCAGCATAAAAATTTAAGTTAAAGTCAATACTCTGTCTAAGGATTGGACATAAGGATTAACATTTCCCGGAGGAATACAATTGAGCGAAGATAACCCGATAACTGCTCCTTATGATAAAGAGAACAGTGGTAAAGGTTATCTTTACGCCAACAGGGTTTCGAGGCTCAAGATTGCAACCATGATTGAGAATGCTCAATCAACTTCCAGGCACCCCTACGTCAGCATCATTCGCGGACGGGACATGGAGAGTGTCAATTCTTTCTCGGAAGGAGTCATAGAAATATTGGAACTGCACGGAAACCATATTGTTTATCCGGAGAAAATGGACAGCCGGCCTGACGGAAAAGCAAAGGCCAGTTCAGAGAATATAATTTATGTCATAGACCAGAGCTATATTGAGCAAAAGGCAAGGGAGAAACACATAACAATGCCAGTAAGTTCTTCAGATCTTATTAGGGGACTTGGCCTTAGTGTATCGCCAAATTCAAAAGTCATCATTAAGGTAACTACTGAGTTCTCAGGCAATATAATCACTGAGAATTCTATTGGCGAAATGACTTCAGCAGCCAGTGAAAGAAAACTTCAGCGTTCACCGGATGTGAATATTCCTTCCTCTGCCTCCACTCTTGCTTTCTATTTTGGGGCTGTGTCCTTTGCATCAGCTGCAATCATTCAGGCACTCCTTCTCTACACACAGATACTGGGTCCTTCACTGGTATACCAGTCTCTGTCCCTGGTAAATGTAGGGCTGATATTCTTCATAATAACACTGATCTCATATGCCCTAAGATATTCCGGCTATAAGGCCATGAATTTCTATGAGCGTTTTGTTACGCTGGCTGCAGGTCTGCTATTCATAGCATCTGCAATTATAACCTATGAGGCTTTTGTTAGAGATAATGTTATTCCTAACCAGGGAGTTAGCATGGTACCGTTATTAGCAGGTCCTGCAACACTTATTGGGGTACTGTTCCAAGTGATAAACATCAATATACCACTGGCAGTCATGACTGCTGCCCAGATTACTCTCTTCTCACTTCGGTTAAAAAGATGGCCTTCTTCAATTGCTGTTGCTGTATTTTCATCTCTGCCCTTAATTGCACCATATTTTGTTGATTCAGGGATAACTGGCTATTATTCTGTCAGCTTCGGAGGGGGGTTTTACTTTATCCGTGAATCTGTTTTCACAAACACATCTTCCTTTATCCATGAAACTATTTTCACAAACACATCCGCTTCAATAACAGTCTCCATAATATTCGTCATATCCAATGCTTTTCTTGCACTTTTATTCTTCCATATAGGAAAAAGTGGGTTCAAATCCCAAAGGCATGATCACGATGAGGCTCAGAATCCTGCCAAAACATGAACATGACATTCCTTTTATACTGAATTCACCTGAGAATCATGAAAAATATGCCTGAACATTCTACTCATATGGAGAGTGCAATAAGGAGCCAGCCATCTGCCATATTCAATATCCTCATGGAAGAGAGTACAGATTTCAGGAATGCGGCCACTTCCATCAGGAAGGCAAGAAGGTTGTTCATTGTTGGTACTGGCTCATCCTTCCATTCGGCTGTGTATGGCAGCTATTTCATGAGGGAATTTTCTTCACAGAAATTTGTCTACACCCGAACCTCATATGAGTTTGCAGTTTATGGTGAAACCCTTAACAGGGATGATGTTGTTGTAGTCATAAGCCACAGAGGGTACAAGAGATACAGTTACCTTTCACTGAAGAAGGCAAGAAGTGCAGGATGCGTAACAATAGCCATTACCGGAAAAGGGACAAGCATAAAGCCTAATGAGGCAGACTTTATCTTCTATACGGTAGAACAGGAAAAATCTTCAGCCCATACTGTAAGCCTTATTACATCCATGTCAGTTCTTCTTTCACTTGCAGTATATTCTTCAGGATCTGGAGATACAGATACTTCTGGGAAACTCAGGTCAATGGCCAAATTATTGAGGGATGATATTCAGGCATCAATTGATATGGCCTTCCGGGAATCAGGAAAATTCCTGGACACCTTCGATAACTCCGGGTGCCTGTGGCTTTCTGGTTTTGGGGTAAATTCTGTGACTGCAGTGGAAGGAGCGCTTAAGTTCCAGGAAACATCCTATATCAGGGCATCCGGATACGAGACTGAGCAACTAATTCATGGACCTGTGAGATCCTCCGATCTTACCAGAGACACATTTATCATGATAGCTGACGGAAAAAGTACTGACAGAACACGTGAATTCTACTGGTCCATTAAAGAGGTTGGTGGAAAGGTGATGCTAATTCTCCCTTCAGATGATGGTACCGCTACATTCAATTACCATATGACCGGATTGAGTTAGGCCCTTTCATGCTTTATGACCCTTCCTATACTTCAGGTTCTTTCGCTTAAACTTTCTTTGAAAATAGGAACTGACCCAGACGGATTCAGAAGTGATGATAAGAAGTTCAGGAAGATTGATGAGATGCTGGGCCTCTAAAGTATTTTTTATAATTATGCCATAGTTCAATTACAGATTATAAAGGAGTACACCATGCTGTATCATGACTACCAGACCTATGGCGGTATCTGGGCAGGCTGTTGTATCATCTTCAAGTCTGCCTTCATCCCTAGCAGGAAGAGACATAATTAAAAAGGGAGGAAATGTCTATGATGCACTTGTTGCAACGAGCCTTGCCCTTGCTGTGACACAGAACAATCTCTGCGGTCTTGGCGGAGATATGTTTGCAATTTTGAGAAGAGCTGACGGCTCCATCGACTATCTGAACGGAAGTGGCAGGAGTTTTGCCGATCTTAGCATAGAACACTTTCTGAATAAAGGCCTGAAAGAACTTCCCTCAAGAGGCCTTGATTCTGCCATAACCGTTCCGGGAATGGTAAAATCATTGAATGACATACACAAAAAATATTGCACAATGGAGCAGAAAGACCTCATCAAGCCTGCATTCGAGCTTGCATCAAATGGCTTCGGTGTGACAGAAAATTATTCGCATTCAATAGATGTAAGCAGGAAAGTGTTCTCTGGAATGAAAGGCTGGGAAAATCTGTTTACTCCCGGCAATCATGTGCCAGAACCTGGGTCTATCTTCAAACAGAAAGATCTGGCAATGACTCTCAAATCCTTGATGGATGATGGCCTTGACTCATATTATAATGGAAATCTTGCAGATCGTATTCTTAAAGGATTGAGATCACAGGGTTCATTCATATCTGAAAAAGACCTCAGGAATCATACTTCAAATTGGGAAAAACCTCTCCAAACAGATTTTGAAGGGTACAGGTTTTATGAGACAGGCCCAAACAGCCAGGGGGCCACAGCGCTGTTATGGCTCAACCTTGCCAG
>DARE01000051.1:10234-16790 GCA_002503205.1 Thermoplasmatales archaeon UBA447
CCCGATATAGGTATTTCAGGCAAGAAACAGGGCGATACAACCTATTTCTGCATAGCGGATACTGAAGGCAATGCCGCATCTGTGATACAGAGCAACTACATGGGATTTGGATCCGGAATAGTCCCAGATGGTACCGGTTTCTCATTGCAGAACAGAGGATCTTATTTTTCTCTCAATCCAGAACATCACAACCGCTTTGAACCAGGTAAAAGAACATTCCATACTCTCTGTGCCTCCATGGTTGAAAAGGATCATGAATTCAGTGCATGCATAGGAACAATGGGCGGAGATATTCAACCTCAGATCCATATTCAACTTTTCATCAATTTTCTGAGATCGATGAAACCACAGGTTTCACTTGATAAAGCACGCTGGGCATTTCCCTATACCATTTATGAAAAACCATACAGGTTGATATACGAAGACAGGTCTCTAGAGCCTTACCTGAAGAGCATACCTGCTTCACTAAAGAAGGAATTTGTAGGCATATCCTCTCAGCTGGGACACGCACAGGTTGTTCAGGCTGCAAAAGATGGAGCAGTAACCGGCGGAGCAGATCCAAGGGGAGATGGAATTTCAACTTCTGTTTAATAATCTTAACTTATTTTTAAAAATTAATTCACATTTGTCGTATTTTTTTTGGATAGGTTTAATAATCATAAAGTTCTTATAAATCATGGCAAATATTTACAGGGTAAGTATTGGGCAGGACGACTGTCCTCACACATACATTACCATGAAATTTCCTGACATTCAGGTATTCATAATGAATTCCCAGGGCGACGGAAAATTTCAGAAGAGCTTTAGTATAATTGTGTCAAACAAAGAAAAAAGAATTGCTGAAGCCATAAAGGCTCTTGAAACCTACCCCGGTCTGACATGCCTGAACGTGCTTGGAATTCAGGATAAGATTGCCTCACTCACATATAAATTCCCTCAAACCTCCGCTTATTCAGTGTTAATACATTAGGATTCAGGATGCATCCTGTCACAGTGAAAAATGGAGTTGAGAAGTGGTTCTTCGTAACATCAAGCAGTGAAGTGCAGAATGTTGTAAAACAGAAGCTCAGCGACGATAAAACAAAGTTAATTTCCTTCAAAAGGCTTTCAACAGATGAATTCATGGCTGATTATTCAAGAATTCTCGGAGAATTCTGGAGCATTCAGGTTATGGACAAATCTGGGATTTCCCAGAATGATCTGCTTAAGGAGGCTATAAACTCTGGTTATTTCAGCTGGCCCAGAAAAGCTTCACTTTCAGAACTCAGTGCCAGGCTTAACATACCCAGAACCACACTTTCATACAGGCTCAGGAGGCTTGAAAGAAACATATTCGAAAGCCTGAATCCGGAAAACTCAGACCATGACATATTCTGACATTGTTTATAAAGAAAGATTAACACTGTACAATTAATTAATTAATACAACTATTTCGTTCACCCTAGTTAATGGAACATAAGACCAAGATATTAATTGGAGTCGTGATCGCAGTCATTTTAGTGGTCGGCGGCTCTCTGGGTTACTATGAGGCGACTCATAAAGCCCCCGTTAACAACGCACACACACTGATACTTGCAACGTCAGCACCGCCAACCTCAATAGATCCGGCAGTGGCATATGACTCAAACTCAGTCATAATAACTGACCAGATCTATCAGACGCTGATAACTTATGGAAACACCACATACAATGGCGAGCATGTTGGATCACTTACACCAGCGCCGGGACTTGCTACAAGCTGGGAACAGTTCTCCAACGGTAGTGTGCTCTTCAACCTCACACACAATGCGAAGTTCTCCAACGGTGATCCGGTGAACGCATCCGATGTACAGTTCTCTCTGAACCGTGTCATAACAATGGATCAGGGACCTGCTTTCCACGTTGCAGCTTTCCTGAACTCAAGCGGTATCCATGTGCTGAACACCTATCAGGTTCTCCTTGTGCCTTCACACAAGTATGCCTTCTTCCTGAACCTCTTCCAGCTCTGGGTTACTTCGGTTGTTGATCCAAACTATGTGAATGCACATGGCGGAGTTCAAAAGGATACAGTAAACACTTATATGGCAGATCATGCAATGGGTTCTGGACCGTATAACCTCACATCATACACCAGCACTGAACTTGTTCTGACAGCGAACCAGAACTACTGGGGTCCTCAGCCAAATATAACAAAATTCATATACGAAATTGTCCCCGATCCCTCTACTCAGCAGCTCCTGCTACAGAAACATTCCATAAACATGGCGCTTAACATACCATTCGATGAGATGAGCACTGTTAAGAACTACAGCGGAGTAAAGATTGAAACTGTGGGAACATCATCAGAGTACTACATTGGATTTGATGAGAATGTTTCGCCAATGAACAACCTTGATGTAAGACAGGCAATAGAATATGCGGTGAACAGACCCAATATTGTTCAGTACTCCACCTTCGGATATGGTATACCTCTACAGAGTGTCATAGCTCCATCAGTTGAATCATACATACCTGCCTTCCAGAACTACACTCAGAACCTTACAAAGGCAAAGCAACTTCTGGCAGATGCAGGATACTCACACGGACTGACAATCTATTATAACTATACATCTGGTGATCCTGTAGGGTCTGCTATCGCAACAATATTACAGAGTGAACTTGCTAATATAAGCATCACGCTCAAGCTTGATTCTATAACAGCGAACACGTTTAACACTGAGGTAGCCACAGGACATTATGAGATGTTCTATGACGCATGGGTAAACCTTCTTGCAACCCCGGATGATGGGATGAGGGCACTCTTCCTCAACACTTCCATGGGACTGGGAGGAAACTACAACTTCTTCAATAACAGCACAGTGAGCAGCGATATACTTAATGCAGCAACCATCATAAATCAGACACAGAGAGATGCACTTTACCACAATGCACAGGACATATTGGCACAGCAGGCCGTAGAGATACCGCTCTTCAATGAGGAGAACGTAGTACCTGTAACCTCAAATGTACATGGCGTCATCGCATATCCGACATTCGACGTATTTGTCGCAAATATGCAGATATCGTGATACCATGAACCATTTTTTTAAATTTTTTATTTTTAGAATTATTTCTCTTATTCCAACAGTTCTCGGAGTCATTGTTCTTACGTTCATTATAACACACGTTATTCCAGGAAATCCTGCTCTTATCCTAATTGGTCCAGAAGTTAATAAATCCGAGCTGATTGTGCTAGAAAATGAGCTTGGGCTCAACAAGCCCCTTTATGTTCAATTCGGCGCATACCTCTGGAATCTGCTGCATTTTAATCTTGGATATTCTTATATTTTAGGCCATTCTGTCATTTACGAGATAAGAACCAGGTTCCCAGCTAGTTTCGAGCTTGCGATCGCTGCAATGGTAATCACCCTTCCAATTGCTATATACACTGGAATATACGCTGCAATAAGATCAAACAAGGCAGGGGATCATGCTTCAAGAGTTGTCACCTTGCTTGGGATCTCAATGCCGGTGTTCTGGATAGAAATTATCATGATCATAGTATTCTTCAACATTCTGGGAATAGCTCCTGCCCCTTACGGCCAGATCAGCAACTCTGTGACTCCGCCACCCAACATAACAGGAATGATGATTCTCGACAGCCTCCTGTCATTGAATATCCCTGCCCTCGCTAACACATTATGGCATATCATGCTCCCGGCACTTGGACTTAGCTTTGCTGGAATAGCGGTGATATCAAGAGTTGTAAGGTCAAGCATGCTTGATGTCCTGAACAAGGATTACATGAGAACTGCATTCGCTATTGGATATCCAAGGAATGTACTTCTCAACAGATATGCTCTGAAGAATGCCTTGCTACCTGCAATTACAGTAACTGCGGTGCAGATAGGAGCGCTGATGAGCGGTGTTGTTCTCACAGAAACTGTCTTCTCGTGGCAGGGTCTCGGATTACTTGCAGTCAATGCAATCGATGACCTGGATTATCCAGTGGTTCTGGCAGTTGTCCTTGTATCTGCACTTCTGTTTGTGGCTGTGAATTTCATAGCGGACATGCTTTACGCATATGTCGATCCTCGAATCAGGGTGGGATGAGCGGTTATGGAAAATATGGACATCACTTTGAATAAGGTGCACAGAGAAAGAAGACCAAGTGCTCTCCGCGATACAATTAGGCTTATTGTCAGAAATCCAACCGGAATTGCTGCCCTGGCCATAATTATTGTATATGCTTTCCTTTCATTCTTTGGACCAACTCTGGCCCCATACAGGCCAGATGCCATACACCTATCTAGAGAGCTTCTTCCTCCATCATCAACCCACATATTTGGCACTGATGAATATGGAAGGGACATATTCTCAAGGGTTTTGTATGCCATACCGTTGGACATGAGTATTGCCTTTGTTTCCGTCAGCATAGGATATTCCATAGGACTGATGGCAGGTATATTCAGCGGCTATGTGGGAAGAAGGACAGATAACGCAATAATGAGGGGAATGGACATACTATTTGCTTTTCCCTCAATATTGCTCGCAATAGCCATTGCAGTATCAATTGGCCCGGGATACTGGACTGTTGTCATTGCAGTTATTGTTGTTACAATACCTGGATTTGCAAGGGTTGCGAGAAGTGCAGTTCTTGCCACAAAGAATGATCTGTATGTACTTGCCTCAAAATCTCTTGGGGCAAGAAAATCCCACATAATGTTCAGGCACATACTTCCCACTGCAATAACTCCCACGATAGTTCTGTATGCACTTAACCTCGGAAATGCGATAATACTTGCAGCAAGCCTGAGTTTTTTAGGTGTAGGCATACCTCCCCCAACCCCAGAACTTGGGGCAATGGTGACAACCGGTCTGAATTACGTAGTTTCAGGAGAATGGTGGATCTCTGTTCTGCCTGGTCTATTTATCGTTCTGATAGTTATCGGGTTCAATATGATGGGGGATGCCATCAGGGAAGCAACTGACGTTACGCTGAGGAGATAATCATGGAAATCTTTGAGAATAACTACAGGAACTATGTCCTCTATGTGGAGGATCTGTCGGTAGAATACACAATTTCTGGAAGGAGAGTGCATGCCCTTAGCCATGCTACTTTCGGCCTTAAGGAGAATGAGGCAATTGGTATCGTAGGAGAAAGTGGATGCGGAAAATCCACTCTTGCTCTGGCTATTGCACATATACTTCCTCAGAACTCTGTTATTACATCAGGCAGGATATATTTCAAAGGAGAGGTAATAGTTGATTTCCAGAAGGGAGGATCTTATTCCCTTCAGAACAGTTCAAAGGTCAGGAAGGCAGAAAAAGAATTGAGCACTGTGAGATGGAAGGGTATTTCCATCGTTTTTCAGGGTGCCCTTGATTCTCTGAATCCTTTATTGAAGGTTGGCGATCAGCTCTCCGATATATTCGTGTTCAGGGAGAAAATGCCACGGGAGGAGGCAAAAGCAAGGTCAATTGAGCTGCTTGCAGCCGTGGGCCTTGAATCATGGGTAATGGACTCATACCCGCATCAGCTAAGCGGAGGAATGAAACAGCGAGTAATAATTGCAATGGCAATATCGCTGCATCCTTCTCTAATTATTGCAGACGAGCCAACGACGTCGCTTGATGTTATAACTGAATACCGTATCATTGAACAGATACGTGAACTCAGGGATAAATTCAAAGTATCACTACTGAGCATATCCCATGATATTGCAATGGTCTCGAACCTCTCAGACAGAATATTTGTTATGTATGCTGGGAGAATAGTTGAAAAATTACCTGGAGTCGATCTAGATAAAACACTTCACCCATACTCTTTCCTTTTAAAGGAGTCAATACCTAAAATTTGGGGACAGATGGACGAACTCCTTCCAATAAGGGGGGCACCTCCCGGACTCATTGAGGAAATAAAGGGGTGTCCTTTCTATGAAAGATGCGATTTTCACATGGATCTCTGCCAGGAACCCGGATCTGAGGATCTGATAGATCTTGGCGGAAACCATGAAGTTGCCTGCCCTGTTCTTCCACTTGGGAAGTCCCATGAAGGCCAGAAGGTCTCTAGAGGCAAACTTCTCAAACCAATAATAAATTCAGACATAGTTCTGGAAGTGAAATCCCTTCAGAAAATTTTCCTGAAAGGATCCGGAATGAAGGAAAAACGGAGAAGTGCTGAGGACGAGGTCAGAGCTGTTGATGGTGTATCTTTCAACATAAGAAAAGGAGAATCCCTGGGACTCGTAGGTGAAACGGGAAGCGGCAAAACAACACTGAGCAGAATCATTGGAATACTGGAAACTCCAACCTCCGGATCTGTTATAATAAATGGTGCGGAGGTAGATTTCAATGATGAGAAGTCACATTTTGGTTTCAGGGACCATGTTCAAACCATATTTCAGGACCCTTTCCAGAGCCTTAACCCAAGATTTTCAATAGGACGGATCGTTTCTGAGCCCCTCGATGTTATGAAGGATAAACTGTCACCTGCTGAGAAAGACCGTAAGGTGAGAGAAGCAATGAGGCTGGCTGAGCTGACTCCGGTTGAAGACTACATATACAAATACCCGCATCAACTGAGCGGAGGGCAGCG
>DARE01000059.1:0-12870 GCA_002503205.1 Thermoplasmatales archaeon UBA447
GGGACACCGTACATTGTAAGATGAACAAGAACCCCATCGAACGACTTCATGGCTTTCCATGGATTTATGCCGGTTTCAATCCGGAAATTTCCACCGAATCTTTTGACAATTGATTTGATGCCATCCTCAAGTTCAGAATCCTTTTCATCTATAAGAATGGACGATGCCCCAAAGGCTCTGGCAGTCAGGGCAACATGCGTTGTTATCCTCTTATCTCTGAATGGTCGGTGGTTAATCCTCAGAACAGATATTTCTCTGCCTGAAAAACTATTATCAGATTCCGCCGACAGTGGCAATTTTGTATCCCTTTATCTGAAGTATGCTGGACCTTTTCACTATGCCCCTTAGAAGAGCCTGTGAGATGTCAAGGGATTCAACAACATCACCAAGAAAAACACCATCCGGTTCCTTGATCATGTTCTTGATTTTCTCCTCGTATTCAAGAAGTTTCTCCTCTGAGAGTGTTGTCGCATAAATTATGTCTGCAAGTTCACTCATACTCCCAAGCAGATTTATCTGAACACTGGTGTAATATGTATGATAGGCCTTTTCCGGTCCATTTTCTCCAGTGATCCACTGGCTTTCAATGAGTTTAATCTTATCAAGGTAGAGCAACCCTTTCTTTCCCTCAACACCGAATTTGCTCTCTATCATGGGCATGGTTACCCAGGAGGTGGAAAGGTCAAGCAATAACCTTCTCTTTACATCGCTGTCAGCTGCATGAAAAATTGAAACTAACTCACCCACGTCATTAACAACTTTAATCCTGCTGACCATTCTTTAGGTATTGCACATTCAAATATAATGATTGGGTTAATTCCCGGTGAGTTTTCTTAAATGAACAATAATCAGTAAAAAGTGTATTACTTTTTTTAAATTCTGGCAATATTTACTTCCTTCTTTTCCTGATCTCATAGAGAAGCATTCTGTCGTATTCTATTGTGAATTTTATCTTCTTTGACTTGAGTATTTTTGAAACCTTCTCCGTCATCTCATGAATATCCTCAGAAAGGGTTCCTCTATAAATTATCATCTCTTTCCGGCCTTCCGGGAAGATCATCCTGAATTTTGCCCCGTCCTTGAAGTAGCCGAAGGGTTTTTTATTTTTCTTGAGTTCAACAATATTAAGCTCCATTGAGGTCTGGTCATACTGGGCCTCTTCCTGGTTCTGCTTTGTTTCACTCACTATGGTATCCCAGATTTCTGGAAATGCTTTTTCAAGATCCTTCCACTCGAAGGCTGAGTCAAAAATAATATGCCCGCTCCAGTTTTTCAATGTAACAACATTGTTTGAGTTTATAAAAATGTTCTTTATTTTTGGCAATTGCCATCCTTGTTATTTGAATTAAGCACTAATGGCATCGAATTTAGCAGGACACTCTGGGACTCATGGTATGCAAATAAGAGAAAAACATTAAAAGAACAGTAAACATAACCCTAGGAAGCCCCGTGGTGTAGTGGCCAAGCATTACGGGCTCTGGACCCGTCGACGGCAGTTCGAATCTGCCCGGGGCTATCTTTTTTTGCATTCTAAGGGAAAATCATAATAGAAAACGAGGGGATACCATAGCATGGCTGAGGGCGACATTGAGGAAAACTATGAAATGGCAATTTGTGAATATACCGGAGAATCTCTCAGGAGAGACCATCCCATATTCTCTTATCAGTCAGAAATTAAAATGGCTCAAGCCTCATTGGGTCTCGCTATTTCCGAGGGTGTAAGGCTCCAGGCAAGCAGAGAGATTCTGGATATGCTCGATACTCTTTACCAGATCCTGGCAGACCCAGAATCCAAGCTTCCGGATCCGCAGAGGAAAATGCTTAACCATGCTGATGACGTATGGCTTGACATGAAAGATAAGATGTCAAAGGGAGACAGAAGAGCAGCCTTCCTTCTGGATTCACATGCCCATATGGAACTGGCTCTTTCCTACCTTGTTAAGAGCAAGGAAGATGAGCAGTTCAGAGAACTTATACCGGATTATTTGATAAAATATCTAGGAAAATTGAGTACCTTCACATACAGAGAGGCCATAGGCCACGTCATGCTTTAGAGATTTCCGCCTTGAGATATTCCCTGTATGATTTTGGCTCCTTTACAAACCTGTCCAGATATGTGTTCTCTCTGTAATAGTCAAGGAGGTACTTTTCTACTTCGTCTGGGGTGAATACTGATAGCGACTTGAGATTCTCAACAGCTTTCTTCCAGCCAAACTTCCCCTCTATAATCTTCCTTGTTTTTTTGTTCTGTAATTCCAGTGAAAGGTTTATGATTCCTGCCAGTGAAATTTTGTCTCTTGAAGAGATGTCTACGGCACCCCTTAAATCCTTGGCTGCCTCGATAACCTTTACAACATCTTCAATATGCACTGGAGAAAGTGAACCACCAGAGGGAAGTTTTCCCAGAGAATTATCTGAGGTAATCTTCCGTATCTTTGAGGTGAAGAGGTCACCATTTCCAAAGATTACGGATGGCCTAACATTTAGATGGTTTTTCACAAGGGCTGCATTATCCTCGCCGGTTCTCTTAGTTCTGAGGAAATCTGTTGTTCCGTAATGGACGTTGATTGAAGAGAGATAAACAAGCCTCTGGTTTGTGTCATTCTTATTCAGTGCGGCTGCTATGTTCTTTATTCCGTTGACGTTGACAGCAAATGCCTGGTCACCAGGGGATTCGACACCGGCAGCGTCGATAACAGTATCAAAGTTCTTTACTGCCTCCGAAACCTGTTCGGGGACAGTTATGTCTCCCTTAATCCACTGGAATCCGCCATCCTTCAATTCCTTGTTTTCGTTCCTTGAAAAATATTTTACCTCATCAGCACTGATCAATTTAACTATGTTTCGACCAACATAGCCTGATCCACCTATGACCAAAACCTTCATGATACAGATAGGGGAGCACTGGTTTCCTAATATATATTTTCCAGCTTAGGTTGTTTTACTTTTAGCACCAGGAATAAAAAATTGCACTTATAGGCCAATAGAAACTCAATTTATGACAAATAGGTTTACAAGTACAATCTAATAACAACAGATTATGGCAGTTGAATCATATAACGAAATACTCCAGACGATGATCCAAAATTACACGGATGGTTCGTCCTGGTATTTCAGAAGGGGCATAGACCTTATTGAATCATCAAATGAAATCCCAATTGATAAATTACTGGAAGATCTGCTTTCGATAAGGCCAGGAATGGGTAGCCTTAACAATATCTCAGATGCCCTTAAAAAGAGTTCAGATCTTGGCATGAAGCGGATCCAGATAGCTGAGTCCCTTCGGTCTTATCTGGAGCGTTCCCGTTCATCACTCCATGAAAATTTCATGAAACTTGAGAATGTTGCCACAGTTCTTACTATAAGCAGGAGCAGCGAAGTCCTAAACATGGTGAATGTGATAAAGCCAGTTAAGGTTTATCTGATGGAATCCAGGCCTGGAAACGAGTCTGAGAAGTTCATGAATGAGTTGGGAAAACTGACTGATGTTGAAATGATTGAGGATGCAACCATCGGTCAGTATGTTGCTGAGTCAGATTTAATCTTGACAGGTTCTGATGGCTTCTACTCGGACGGATTCTTTACAAACAAAGTGGGCACACTTCCACTTCTTCTTACAGCAGAATATATGAAAAAACCTGTATTTGTTGTCTCATCCAGCTACAAATTCTCCAGTATGAAATCCATTGACCAAAGTATGTTCAGAACAACGATCCATGGAACTTCCCGTGATGTTAACCTGTTTGAAATGGTGCCTGTTGAGAAGATTGGAACCCTTGTGACCGATGCAGGAATTTTCAGGCATCCATCTGTTGATACGGTGTTAACAGTGAATGAAAGATTCATTGAAGAATGCCTGGCCTAATTTGCATCAGGCGGGATGCACAATATTAATTATGAAATCTATAATCTGAAGCCTGATATAGAATGTCCAGAAAGTCATCAGATGTTTATATGGTCTCAGGAGGGGTAACAAAGTTCAGAAAGGCCGACCCCTCAAGAGATTTTCGGCTGAGGGTCAAGGAGGCTTTTGATTATGCTTTGAATGACATTAACCTCACTGTTTCCGATATAGATGGTTCTGTTTCATGCTATTTTTCAGACCACTTCATGCGCCAGGTAATGGC
This sequence comes from Thermoplasmatales archaeon UBA447, assembly GCA_002503205.1. Classification (GTDB taxonomy): domain Archaea; phylum Thermoplasmatota; class Thermoplasmata; order Thermoplasmatales; family Thermoplasmataceae; genus UBA447. The sequence continues at coordinate 4,128 of DARE01000059.1, forward strand.
CGGGGCAATGGTACAGGATTATCTGGGGCTTAATCCCAAGCCCAGTAAGCGACTAGAGGGAGGTGGCGCAACTGGGGGCCTAGCTCTTCAATCAGGTTACGAAGAGATAGCATCAGGACGGATGGGGGTTTGTGCAGTTTTAGGCTTTGAGACAATGTCACAGGTCAATACATGGAAAGGAAACGAGTTCATAGCCCTGGCAAGTGACACTGACTTTGACTATCCTGTTGGCGGATTCTATACTGGATACTACGCGATGATGGCACGCAGGCACATGTATGAATTTGGAACTACAGTGGAGCAGTTTGCAATGGTATCTGTGAAGAACCACGCAAACGCAATGCATAACAGGTTTGCCCAGAGTCCCATGAAATTGACAGTGGAAGACGTAAGAAATTCACCCATGGTATCCACGCCTCTTACAAGGCTGGACATCTGCAACATGTCAGATGGTGCGGCAGTTGCTATCCTTGCCTCAGAGGAAAAGGCATTTGAGATATGTGATCACCCTGTAAGGATAAGCGGGATAGGTGGAGGAACAGACACCATGAGGCTTTCCGACAGACCTTTTGGTGAGGTTCCGCTCCTTCCAAATGAAAAGAAGTCTGACTATTCAGGCCTTCGTTATCCGGGGGTGCACTCATTCAGGGCAGGTAGGATGGCGGCCATAGAAGCCTATAATGCAGCCGGAATAACGGATCCCTCTGATGAAATAGACATAGTTGAGGCATATGACTCTTACTCTTCTGCTGAACTTCAGGCATACGAGGACCTGGGTTTATGCAAATATGGGGAGGGAGGCAGTTTCATAGAGGAGGGCAAGGCACTGCTGGGTGGAAAGATTCCTGTCAATCCTTCAGGAGGGCTCATAGGTGCCGGCCATGCAATCGGTGCTACAGGTGTTATGCAGTCAGTATTTCTGTTCTGGCAACTTCAGCACTCCATAAAGAAGCATTTCGGCAGTGAAAAGGCCCAGGTAAGCAATGCAAGGAAAGGCATAGTCCATACACATGCAGGAACGGGAACATATGAAGCTGTGACTGCAATGGAGGCGGTAAGATGACCACCAACCCGAAAGCCAGGATAGAGGAAATTGAAGGTTCTAGGGTAGTTACAAACGTGGATCCGCTCATCGTCAAGGAGCATTATGAGATAAACTATCTCCATAGCTACGGGCAGGACAGCGAATTTTTCAGGCAGCTTGGCAAGGGGAAGCTCATGGGAAGCAGATGCAGGAAATGCGAATACGTATATGCCACCCCAAGAGGCCACTGCATGTTCTGCGGCTCTGAAACTCAGTGGCATGAGTTGCCTCTCGAGGGCAAGATCCACACCTATACCACCTGTTACTCTGGCAGTGAAAGTTTCCTGAATGAGGTTCCGTTCCATCTTGTAATGGTTGAATTTGAAGGTGTGAACTCACTTTTCATGGGGAGGCTTATAGGGGCTGACGAGGAAGATATAGAAATAGGCATGAAGGTAAAGGTGAAATTCAGAAGGAATCTGCAATTCTCGGCTACCGATGTTTACTTCGTACCTGATGCCCCCTGACAAAAGTTCTTTACCGCCAGGAATATGGGTCAATTATGTCCGAATTCTCAAATTCAGACGGCGATGTATTTCTTGTCAAGCTGGAAAGAATGATAGACAGGGGTGCCCTTCTTTCCAGATACAGCAGGACCTCAAACTTAGACATAAGGGATGTTTACCATAAGGAATTTGAAAAGGATTCGAAACGAGGGGAGGATTTCTACAGGCGCGTTTTCCTGGAGTACGGGGATGAATCTGTTGCAGAACTTGTCACTGCTCAGGTTTCCATTCAGAATGTTTCAAACATCCTTACGAAACTGATTGAAGAGCAGAGAATCGGGCTTTCCTATCTGGAAAAATCTTCCCGCTATGTAGCATACAACAAAAAATCAGGAGGATCATACCTTTTCTGCCCTCCAGAGTCAATAGGCATTCCAGCGGAATTAGAGGAAGAATACAGAAACTTGTGCAATGATCTTTTTGAATTTTATGACAAATGCCTCCTTCCTGCCCAGGAATACTTCATGAAGTCATGGCCAAAGGAAGATCTCCTGTTCCCCGATGCAGATGGGGCAGAAATTCCTTTCATGGAACTTAAGGGAGAGGCATTAGAAACCGCAGAGAAATCCTACAAATCCGCTGTTCGTGCCAGGGCTCTGGACGATCTGAGGGCTTTGCTGCCTGCTTCAACCAAAACCAATCTTGGAATAAGCGGGAATGGTAGGTCATTCATATATCTGATACAGAGGCTTAAATCGATGAAAATCCCTGAAGCTCAGAGGGTTGCCGATTCACTTTATAATGAACTGAGTAACGAATTTCCAGAGCTGATAAACGCAGCGGTTAACCGTTACGGTCAGAAGCAGATAGAGTACATGCAATCAGAATTGGGGAAGGTAAATCCAATGGAGCTGAAACAAAACCTTCCTTTGTGCAGCTTCATAGATTGGGATCAGGAGCCTTCAGCGGCATACAGGATTGCTTCGATACTGAGATTTCAGGAGACAGGGGAAGATATCCCCTCCATCATGGAGCAGTTGAAACAGAAAGGCTACGATGAGGTAAAATCGATACTTGACAGCTATGCGGAAAGGCGCAAAGGAAGGAGGGACAAAGTTCCCAGGGCATATGAATCCTGCCAGTATTTTCTTCAGGTGGCTGTTAATTTTGGAGCTTTCAGGGATGTCCAGAGACACAGGTTCCTGTCAATTTCAAGACCACCTCTAACCCCATATAACGGCTACACAGTGCCGCCATTCTTTAAATCTGATGCAGAAACACTTCAGAAATTCAAAAGCCTCATGGGGGCATCGTCAGATCTATATGGCAGAATCAGAAAGAAAGCAGGGCATCAGGTGGCTCAGTACGTGATACCTTTTGCATTTGTCTACCCTGTTTCTATTGTCACCAACGCAAGGGAACTGATACATTTCTGCGAGCTCAGATCAACACCCCAGTCTCATTACGATCTCAGGGAGCTTTCCAGAGCAATTTACAATGGAGTAAGGGAAAAGACCCCTGCAGTTTCTCGGGCATTCAGGTTCGTAGACACCGGCGACTATGCCCTAGGAAGATTGAGATCTGAACAGAAGAAAGAGCTGAAGCTAAGGAATATGGAAAAGTGACACTTCTTCGCAGAGGCTTATTTTAACCACACTTGATAAAATACCGTTTCATAAAGTTTATATTGAAGAACATATTTATCTGTCAACCTGAGGTGAACTTAAGGTATGTTATCAGGACAGATGCCAATATTCGTGCTTAAAGAAGGGACACAGAGAGAACAGGGAAAGAATGCTCAGAAGAACAACATAGAGGCTGCCAAGACAATTGCAGACGCTATCAGGACAACTCTTGGTCCAAAGGGAATGGACAAGATGCTGGTAGACTCAATTGGAGACATTATTGTATCAAATGATGGAGCCACCATCCTGAAGGAAATGGATGTGGACCATCCAACTGCAAAAATGATTGTTGAGGTTGCTAAATCGCAGGATTCCGCTGTTGGGGATGGCACAACATCTGCCGTCATACTTGCAGGGGAGCTCCTTAAGCAGGCAGAGACACTCCTTGACCAGGGAGTTCACTCAACTGTTATCACAAATGGTTTCAGAATGGCAGTCAACGAGGCAAAGAAGCATCTTGACCAGATTGCACTTGAGGCAAAGGACGACAAGACTCTCAAGAGAATATCCATGACTGCCCTTTCCGGAAAGAATACCAGCCTTTCCAGTGATTTCCTCTCCGATCTTGTTGTCAAGGCCGTCAATGCAGTTGCAGATGAGAGAAACGGGAAGGTTATTGTGGACACAGCCAACATAAAGGTTGACAAGAAGAATGGCGGTTCCGTTACAGATACGCAGTTCATTAATGGCCTGGTAATAGATAAGGAAAAAGTCCATCCCAAGATGCCTTCACCTGTCAAGGATGCCAGGATTGCACTCATAGATTCTGCTCTTGAGATAAAGAAGACAGAGATCGAGGCAAAGGTTCAGATTACAGACCCGTCAAAGATACAGGACTTCCTTGCACAGGAATCAGACACATTCAAAAACATGGTAGAGAAGGTAAAGAAGAGCGGAGCAAATGTTGTCCTCTGCCAGAAAGGTATCGACGATATTGCTCAGCACTACCTTGCAAAGGAGGGCATCTATGCCGTAAGGAGAGTCAAGAAGAGCGACATGGAAAAACTTGCAAAAGCTACAGGCGCCAAAATTGTGACGAATCTTGACGACCTCACATCCGCAGCCCTTGGAAAAGCAGAGAAGGTAGAGGAAAAGAAAATCAGCGACGACAGGATGACCTTCGTTACTGGATGTGCAAACCCCAAGGCCGTCAGTATACTCATAAGGGGCGGCACTGACCATGTGGTTTCAGAAATAGAGAGATCACTTAACGATGCAATCAGAGTGGTAGCTCTCACAAAGGAGGATGGAAAATACCTGCCAGGTGGAGGAGCAATTGAAGCAGAACTCGCCATGAAGGTTCGCAATTTTGCAAATTCCGTGGGAGGAAGAGAGCAGCTTGCCATAGAGGCCTTCGCAAAGGCACTGGAAATCATACCCAGAACACTGGCTGAGAACGCAGGAATGGATCCAATAAACACTCTGATACAGCTCAAGGCTGATCATGAAAAAGGAAAAGTCACTTACGGAATAGATTTCTCAGAAAACAAGGTTGGGGATATGGCCAAAGCAGGTGTATTTGATCCGCTCAGAGTCAAAAAGCATGCACTTGAAAGCGCTGCCGAAGTCTCAACAATGATCCTGAGAATCGACGATGTAATAGCAAGCAAGAAATCAGGCCCAAGCCCCGGAGAAGGCGGAATGGGCGGTGGAATGCCAGGCGGCATGCCACAGTACTGATTTCATTTTTTTTCATATTCAACACTCCAGCCATACTATTTTTAAATTCATCCAATGCCTTGTAGTTCTGCATAGCCATTCAATAAAGCCCTTGGCACACATTTAATAATTTTATTGGAATAACCGTACGGTGACATCTTGAATCTTTACGAATACATGGGTAAGGACATATTCAGGAAGAATGGACTTCCTGTACCAGAAGGATATGTCGTGGAAAAACAGTCAGATCTTAAGGAATACCGCAAACCGGTTGTTGTCAAATCCCAGATCCTCCTTGGAGGAAGGGGCAAATCAGGAGGCATTAAATTCGCAAAAAGTGGAGAAGAACTGAAGTCTGCAGTCAATGAACTTATAGGATCAAAGGTAAGAGGGCTTGCAGTAACGAAGGTTCTCGTTGAAGAGATGCTGAATATCCAGCACGAGTATTATGTGAGCATAACCCTCAGCAGAGAGCACAGAGCACCCATACTTATAGCCAGTGCATCCGGGGGCGTGGAGATTGAATCGGTCCCACAGAAGGAGATTTTCACCCGTGTTATTGATCCGTTGATTGGGTATTCTGATTACATTGGCAGGGAAGCTTCAAAATTCATGAACCTGAAGCCAGAAATAGCCTCTCAATTCAGAGCAATCCTCAAGTCCCTGTACAGGACATTCATCGAGGAGGACTGCGAACTTGTTGAAATCAATCCTCTGGTGGAGACAAAGGAGGGCAAACTCATTGCTGCTGACGCAAAGGTAATAATAGACAATGATGCCCTTTACAGGCACAAGGAGTTCAGCATCACGGACCCGGAGAAGACACCACTGGAGCTTGAGGCTCAGGCTAAGGGCTATTCCTTTATTGAACTTGATGGGAAAATCGGTGTCATCGCAAATGGGGCAGGCCTTACAATGGCAACACTTGACGCACTGACTCTTCACAACGGAAAGCCGAGGAACTTTCTGGATCTTGGTGGAACGGACAATGTCGAAATAGTCGCCAATGCTTTTGATCTCGTTCTCAAGGCAGATCCGAAAGCTATACTGATCAACATATTTGGCGGCGTTACAAAGGCTGATACTGTTGCCAAAGGTATTGTTGAGGCAAAGAAGAGATTCAATATCTCAAAGCCTATAGTTGTAAGGCTCAGCGGTTTTAACGAGGATGAAGGAAGAAAGATCCTCAGTGAGAATAAGATAGAAACATATCCAACCATGATGGAAGCAGTTGAAAGGGTAGTAAAAGTTGCAGGTGGTGCATAATGGGAGTACTTGTTGACAGGAATACTAAGGTAATAGTTCAGGGAATAACAGGGCATCAGGGTTCGTTCCATGCCGGTCAGATGATGAAGTTCGGAACAAAGGTAGTGGCTGGCATATCTCCAGGAAAGAGCGGAACAAAGTTTCAGGACACCGTTCCGATAGTGGATTCAGTGGCTGATGCCATGAGTTTCTCACCGGACGCTACCATGATATCTGTTCCAGCGCCATTTGTGAAGGACGCTGCCTTTGAAGCAATAGACCAGAGAATAAAGCTGATCTATATCCTTACAGAGCATGTACCATTCCATGACTCAATGGAACTGATAAGTGAAGCAAGGAACAGAGGGCTCACGGTGATAGGTCCGAATGGCCCAGGTATCACAGTGCCATTTGAGTGCAAGATAGGCATTATGCCAAACCAGATATTCAAGGAAGGGGATGTTGCTGTAGCATCAAGGAGCGGTACCCTTACATACGAGATCGTTGAATCACTCACAAGAAACGGAATGGGCCAGAGCGCGGTTATAGGACTTGGTGGAGATCCCGTCGTGGGGATGAATTACATCGATGTCTTGAAACTCTACGAGGCAGATCCAAAGACAAAGAAGATTGTCCTGGTTGGCGAGATAGGGGGAAACAACGAGGAGCTTGCAGCAAAATATATCAAAGAGCACATAACAAAGAAGGTTGTTGCCTACATCACTGGAAGAAGCGCCCCTCCAGGAAAGAGGATGGGCCATGCCGGTGCAATCATTGAGAAAGGGGTAGGAACAGCGGAGTCAAAGATAAAGGCTTTCAATGAGGCGGGAGTCAAGGTCGCCGACTATCCAACAGATGTCCCCGGACTTCTGAAGTGATCTGCATGAAGAGGGATATTCTCTCTGTAACTGACATGTCCTCAGATTTTGAGGACATAATTGATCTCTCCATAAGAATGAAGAAGCAGAGATACACTGTTTTCCCAGAGATGCATAACAGAATGCTCGGTATGATATTCGAAAAGCCGAGCACAAGAACAAGGATTTCCCTTGAGACTGCCATGGAACAGATGGGTGGTCATGCTATATACCTGAATCCCAACGATATGCAGATTGGCCGCGGGGAGACAATAGAGGATACGGGACGAGTCCTATCTGGTTTCCTGGACATTATCTCCTACAGGGCTTTCAGCCATGAGAGTGTGGCTTCTCTTGCAAAAAATGCAAAGGTACCTGTTATAAATGCCCTAGACGACAGGGAACATCCTGTGCAGATGCTTGCAGATTTCATGACAATAAAGGAGATATTAGGAAGAACAGGAGGACTCAAGGTGACTTATGTTGGTGACGGGAATAACGTTGCAAACTCCCTTGCCCTCTCCTCTGCAATAAGCGGTTCGGATTTCACAATAGGATGTCCAGCAGGGCACGAACCTGACAGTAAAATATGGCAGAAGGCACAGGAAATAGCAAAATCAACAAAGGCCAGGCTGGAAATAGAACATGATCCGGTCAAGGCGGTCGAGAATGCAAACGTCGTTTACACAGACGTGTGGGTATCAATGGGTGAAGAAAAGGAGAGGGAAGCAAAGGAAAAACTCTTCTCCAGATATCAGGTGAATGAATCCATTATGGAACATGCTGACAGAAACCACATATTCCTGCACTGCCTGCCAGCCCACAGGGGCCTGGAAGTATCTGCAGGGGTTATCGATGGAATTCATAGTGTGGTATTTCAGGAGGCAGAGAACAGGCTACACACATCAAAGGCACTCATATTCACCCTGCTGTCATAATATCAGGTTTGTGCCACATTTCCTGATTTTTTTATCAAATTTATTTCAATTCTCATTTCGCTAAGGAGGAATTATTTCCGGTAAGAAAATTTTAAGTGCAATAACATAATGACAGCACAATGTCGAAATCCTCTGTGAGGAAAAATGGGCACTTAAATCTTAACAGGGTCATAGAGGAACAGCGAAACCATTCAAACCTCAGGGAATTGCCGTCTGTTCTTGTTCCTGTATGGCAGATAAAGATACGGGAAAGATTTGGAATTTCCGTTGACAGGGAAATTGCTGAATACATTGTTCTGGCTGCTCATGAAAAAGGGACCTGGAGGAGACAGAGAGCGGTAAGGAAAATTGAGAAGATTTTCCAGAAAAGAGGGGACTCTGTTGAGGAGTCTGCGAAGAAGGCCAGGCAGGTTGTGGATTTGGCTGTTGGCACCCCAGAACAGTAAATGCCGCTGCTGAATCAGAGGAATCTCGAAATCACACTTCAGAAGCTTGCGTCACAGAATACTTTTTCAAACATTCTGGAACAGTACCCAACTGATGCTCATACGGCATCCTCGATCCTTAACCTTGCTTTTATGGACGGTAACATAGAGGGAAAGACAATAGCAGATTTTGGGGCTGGCAATGGAATATTTTCAGTAGGATGCGCCCTGCTTGGTGCAGAGAAGGTATATTCTGTGGAACTGGATCCATCTGTGGTTGAGATACTGAGGGAAAACACAAATGGAATGGAGGTCTCAGTAATAAATGCCAGCGTTAATGATTTTCATGAGAAGGTGGATACCGTAATAATGAACCCTCCTTTTGGTTCGGTAAAGAAAGGTGC
>DARE01000059.1:12994-13444 GCA_002503205.1 Thermoplasmatales archaeon UBA447
GAGATATTCCGAATTTCAGATATGATGATCAGAGTCCCGAGAATTTATCAGCATCACAGGCATGATTTTGAAGAAATTGAATCAACTCTTTTCTGCGTTAAGTTAGCAAGATAATTCTAAAAAGAGACTTATTTCACTGAATGACGGCAGGAAAATAATAATTAAGCCATAAGTCATAGGGTTCGGATGGCCGGGGTGGGGTAGTGGGCATCCTTGGGGACTGTGGATCCCCGGACCCGGGTTCAATTCCCGGTCCCGGCCCTCGTCTCAATTGGGTAATACTGTGGTTGTTTCTTTGCCATTTTACGATGTGCGTTTTTTTATCACTGCAGGTATTTTGTGAATTTTTCGGCTTAGTGTTAACTTAATGTATTATTTTCTAGGTGTTTGAAAAAAATATATTAAACATTGTGTACCTTTCTGTCGACAGACATTTTCTAAAAACCACCA
>DARE01000027.1 GCA_002503205.1 Thermoplasmatales archaeon UBA447
TGAGACCTTAGTATATTCACTTGCCCATATTCTTCCAGATCTGCCCACACCGGATTGAACCTCATCCAGAATCAGGGGTACTCCATTGTCCTGTGTGATCTCTCTTATGATGGGAAGAAAGTCGTCAGGTGGAACCACATAACCGCCTTCTCCCTGTATGGGTTCCACAATAACTCCACCTATATCTCCAGGTCCAGCGTACGGATCAGAAATCATGTGACGTAGCATGTCCCCAACATATGCAGACATTTCTTTCGTCTTCACATTGAAGGGGAACCTGTATGAATATGGGTAAGGTATGTAGGCAATATCCCTCAGACCAATACCGGCATACCCGCGGTAGTGCGGATTCGAAGTGGCAGAAATTATCTCTCCTGATACGCCATGGTAGCTTCCACTGAATGCAACTATGGTTTTCTTTCCTGTTACGTGCCTGGCAAGCTCTATGGCAGTTTCGCAGGCTTCAGCGCCAGTTACTGTGAACATTGTTTTAGAATGATCTCTGAGTTCTGCAGGGAGTGTGGAATTGAACGTCTTGAGAAAATTGATCCTCGTCTCGGTAGGCATTTCATTTATGTGCACAACTTTGTCCAGTTGATCCCGGACAGCATTCCTGACAGGTGGAAATCCATGTCCAAGGTTGATGACACTGACACCGGAGAAAAAATCAATAAATCTGTTGCCGTCCACATCTTCTATTGTGGACCCTCTTGCCCTGGAGACCCCGATCTTGAAGACTGATGTATAGGTTCTGCTTGCAGTTTCAAATCTGTCCTGGTCTGCAAGCATTTTCCGGGACTCCGGTCCTGGAATATCTGTAACAAGTCTTGGTGCATCTTCATAACTACCCCATTCTGTCGACTTCATATATCCACATCCAGATCCGGCATGATACCATACCAGTATTCCTCATCTGGATCTAATGAGTATTGTAAAGGATCATGCCTTAATTACTATACAAAATATAGTACAGATAGATATTAACTTAACTATTTTCAGTAATTAATGATTAAATATGGAAATTGGAAAATATCTATGAAGAGATTGCTCCACTGCCTGTCTCCTCTTCTGATGGCTTTTCAAGAGGCCTTGGGACTCTCCTGACAATATGTGACTTCAGATTCACATCCATGGAGTCCCTGAGACCTTCGCCAAGCAAACCAAGACCGAGGACTATGAGCAGTATGAACGCGGCAGGTATGAGCCCTTCCCATGGATAGGTGTAGAGTGTTGTTGTGATTGATGATGCCATGAGCCCCAGTTCTGGGGTACCAGCCGGTATACCAACTCCAAGGAATCCAAGGGTTGAAAGAGTCAGAAGGGCTGTCCCCACATCCATGGTGGCATATACAATGACTGTTGGGATGATGTTTGGTATGAGATCATTCTTGAAAATGTACCAGAATGACAGGTTCATTGCCCTTGATGCCGTCACAAAATCATTGGCTGATACCTCCAGTACTCCTGCCCGAACTATACGGACATATGGGGGCCACCAGACTATGGTGATGGCAATGGTTGCATTTATCAGGCTGGGGCCAAGGGTTGCCGCAATTGCCAGTGCCATGATGAGGCCGGGAAATGCCAGGAAAAGGTCAGTGAACCTCATTATTACCTCTTCCGAAGTTCCACGGTAAAATCCGGCAATACTGCCAAGAACAAGGCCAACCAGAACTGAAATTCCAACAACCATGGAGGGAATGGCAAGATCTATTGGTATGGCCGCAATGATACGGGAGAAAATATCACGTCCAAGCCCGTCTGTTCCGAAAATGTGCGTCAGCGATGGAGGAAGATTTGCACTTGAAAGATTGATTTTATATGGATTGTATGGCGTCATGTGAGTACCCAGCAATTCAAAAAGGATGGCCACAATGACGAAAAAACCAATTATAACAAGTCCTGCGAAGGAAAGTTTGTTGGCATATATATCTGACAGTGTACCCTTAAGCCTCTGTACTGCACTTCTTTCATTAGTCATTATCTCTCACCTGAAAGCGTGATTCTTGGGTCGAGAACTGCATAAAGTATGTCTGCTACAAGGTTTGCCACAACCACAGCGATTGTGAATACGATAACGACTGCTATGAGAACTGGATAATTATCTGAAACAACTGCATTGTATGCAAACCGCCCAATTCCTGGCCATGAGAAGAGCTCCTCAACAACCACCGTACCTGAAATCAGCCATCCAAACATTACGGCCACAACAGTGTTTGCTTCTATAAGTCCGGTTCTTAGAATGTGGTGGCGCTGAACCTCCTTCATTGGCAACCCCTTTGAATAAGCGGTACGAACGTAGGGCATCCAGCGTACGCCAAGCACTCCAGACCTGCTGATCCTTGTTACCAGGCCGAAATTCAGGAAGGCAAGAGTGGCCGCAGGAAGAATGAGATGATACATTCCATTAATGAAATCACCGATATGGCCTGTTATTATGGAATCAAGAACGAAGATGCCTGTGATTCTGGGAGGGGCAGTCAGGTAGGATGAATACATGCCTCCCACTGGAAATATGGGAATATATGAGGCAAATACGCTAATGGCAAGAGCCGCGCCGAGAAATGTTGGTGTGGACCAGGCCCCCAGATAGAAGATTCTTATAAGACTGTCCTTTTTGTTTCCGAAGTTCATGGCTGAAAGATAACCAAGCCCTATGCCTGCAATGATGATTATAACGAATGCCATGAGAACAAGTTCAAGCGTGTTGGGGAAGTAAAATAGCAGTTCGCTGAGGATAGATTGCCCAGTAACTGGATCAATTCCCAGATTGCCTGTGGCATATGAAGATAGAAAATACCATAATTGTACGTATATTGGATCATTGAGATGATATCTTAACTTCACCGCGGCAATGGTCGACGGCCTGGCCTTTGGGCCCGCCCATAGAACAGCAGGATTCGTACTGAGCAGATGAGAGATCAGGAAGACAATAATTATGGTACCAAAAATCAGGAGGACTCCTTCAATGCTTCTCTTAATTATATATAAAATTAGTGAACGGCTCGAATCCATAACCGTTCACCTTCAGGTATAGTAGACGTCGTTCCAGAACATGAAATAGCCTGCCGCAGATCCTGCAGGGTTTGGAATAATTCCTGCCAGATTGTTCGCATGGAATGCCAGCATGTATGGTACGTTGAGCCAGGCAAACCAGTAACTGTTGTAGATATCCCTAACGATGTTGGTGTAATTCTGAATTATGTATGCAGGATTGTTGGTGGACGTTGCGTTTACTGTCATGTTAAAGATTGTGGAATTATAGTTGTAACTGCCTCCGTATCCTGATGCCCCAACATAGCCTTCATCAAGTATGGCATCAACGTAATCCTCAGTCGCTGTGTAATCCTCAGTGTAGTAGCTGATACCAAAATAATAGGATGTGGAACCCGCGTTAGTGGCGAATATTATTGATTCCCACGTGCTGTGAGAAACCCCGTCAGAGGTTATGGGTATACCAATTGCCTCAAGGTCAGCTATGATGATTTCAGCCTCGCTGGTCTGAGATGAAGAATCGCGATCAAAGGTGAAATTTGCCGTGGGGAAGACCCTACCTCCAGGATTTAACACAGTTCCATTGGGAAGTTTTGCCCTGTATCCAGCGTCTGCAAGAAGATGAGCGGCCTTTACGGGATCGTATGAGTATGGAGAGAGACCACTTGTTGTTCTATTATAATACGGGAATCCTGCCGGAACCGGACCAATCCAAGGTGACGCAAGTCCATGATATACTGTATTTATTATTCCAGTATAGTTTATGGCATAGGTGATGGCCATTCTCACATCAAGGTTTGTGAATGGGGAGAATGATCCTGGGTCCATATACACGTAATAAGTTCCCTCTGAACTGCCGAACCTGACTGGCAGAATGCTGGTATTAAACCCACTGATACCCTTGAGGGTGCTGTAGTAGGATGATGATGGTGCGTCTATTACCTGCAGTTTTCCTGCTTTAGCTGCTGAAATTGACGTGGACACCGGCTGGTAATCGATGATGACCTCATTGAGTTTGGCTGGCTGTATTGCATAATTGAGACTGCTGTTACTGAGGTTATCTGCCCAGTAGGTTGTGCTTTTTTCCAGGACTGCAGTTGAACTGGGTACGTACTTCTGAAGATAGAACGGCCCCGTACCCATTGTGTGCGTTGTCATGTACGAATTGGTGTTGTTGCCACTTACACCGCCATGGGCATCGACAAATACTGGGTCCACTGCTGCCGCAGGTGGCGTTGAAAGTGTAGCAAGAAGCGCATTGAAGGGCACATCACCGTTGTAGCCATATCCCAGATTTAACCTGATAGTATATTTGTTAATTACCTGGAATGACTGATACGGGTATTCCATTACACTGAGCTGGGAAGAAGTGGGATTTGAAAAGTTGAATGTGTTCAGATCGGAAGGAGTGACAGTGAAATTAACACCATTGGAATAGTTGAAATTCTGCCCAAGAATGAATGACGGTGCCTGATTCATTACGAGAGTTCTGTACATTGAATACCACTGGACATAGGCATTGTATGGATTTCCATTGCTGAACGTGACGCCCTGTCTAAGGGTGAAGGTATAGGACATATTACTGTTCGAAACAGTCCAGTTAGTGGCCAAAACTCCAATGTATGAAGTTTCACTGGTTCCGTTTGGAGCCACCATGTCCTGATAGATCTGATTCATGATTTCCCACCCGGCTGTGCTGAAAGTCACGGCCGGGTCAAGATGTCCGGGCGATTTTGCAGAACCTTCTATCACATAATTCAGGGGCGCTTTCTTTTCAGTCTCTACCTTATATATAGCAAAACCTGCCGCAATGAGTACAACAACGACCACTACAGCAATAATTGCCGATGACCTTTTCATGATAATCCTTATGCAAAAAGTAGTATATATACATTGTTTATCAGACTATGTCAAAATAGAATATTGTTTATTTTATTGTTAGATAAAGTGAAATAAATTTAGAATTTAATAAGTACTTCTGCAAAATGTAACGCACGAAATAAAAGCAGTGCAAAACACAAGAGCTTGGCATGATAATGACTATCTGGCATGTCAGAAGATATATTGATACATTCTATATGTTTTCTCCCAGATAGACGCCTTCGACTCTCATCTGATGCGATAAAAAATCCTGGAAATGTGTTCATTACAAACTGATAGTAATACATCTGGGGTTGATTCTGGGTTTGCTTCATGATCAAATATGCACTTATGGAATATTTGGTGTTAAAAATGTCGGAATATTTCCGGCAAAAGATTTAACTGACAATCAACGGACTAAAAGCCATCCTTGTGATAAAGCCAGCATGAAACAATATGCTCATCGAATGGCAGCTGGATTGAAGGTGGGTCACGCTCGCACGGTTCAAAGCGCCTTCCGCACTGGCGCTGGAAAATACAGCCTGAAGATGATGATGCCGTCTCAGCAAGTGGTATGTCAACATCTTCTTTCTTGTCAAGGCTGAAAGTGCTTCTGAAAAGTATCTCGCTGTAAGGATGCTTTGGTGAGGATGCCACCTCCCTTGTATTGCCCGATTCCACAATTTTACCATAGAACATTACGGATAGCCTGTTGCACATGTATTTGATGACGCTGATGTCATGGGATATGAAAAGGTATGTGAGATCCGTCTTCTTTTTCAGGTCCCTGAGAAGATTCAGTATTTCTGCTTGTATGCTGACATCCAGGGAACTGGTGGGTTCATCAAGTATTAGTGCTTTCTTTGGTGCCGCGAGTGCTCTGGCAAGGCTGACGCGCTGCTTTTCGCCGCCACTTAATTCGCCGGGATAGTTCCAAAGTTTGCTTATGGGAACTCCGGTGAGAAGTGAAACTTCCCTGATTCGGTCATCGTATTTCTCCCTGGGTATATCTGAATATAAAAGTCCGGCTCTGATTATTTTGTAAACGGGAAGTCTGGGATTCAATGATCCGACCGGATCCTGAAATACAATCCCGATCTGGTTCCGCATGAACCTTATGTCACGCGTGCGCCTGAAATTGATTTGCTTGCCGTTAATCCTAACCGATCCATCGGTTGGCTTATAAATTCCAAGCAGAATCTTGGCAAGAGTGGATTTACCTGATCCCGTTTCTCCAATGATACCATAGGTATCTCCTTTGTTGACATTGAGGCTTATCCCCTTGAGAGCTTCGTTGTACTTGCTGCCAGAGGTCTTTCTGCCCGAAAAGGTTGACCTGTTTAGGAATCGAATATGGAGATCACTGACAGCTATCACGGCATCATCATTCATAGAGAAAACACGCTACCCCCTGATTATTCTCCAAAATAGCTATTTCAGGCTCAGACATCTGACACCTGTCAAATGCAAATGGACATCTTGGGCTGAATGCGCAGCCCTTTGGAATATTCCTCATGTCAGGCGGATCACCACGCATTGAGGGAAGTGGCGGAGAATCGTAAAACCCTGATGGAATTGACGATAAGAGCAGTGAGGTATATGGGTGTTTTGGGTTCTTGATTATGGCGGATGTTTTACCATACTCAACTATCTTTCCTGCATACATGACGTAGATTCTATCGCAGATCTGTGCAGCAACAGTGAGGTCATGTGTTATTATTATGAGGGATAGTCCAGTCTCAGACTGCATTCGGGAAAGAAGTTTGAGTAGTTTGACCTGAACAATGGTGTCGAGGCCTGTAGTCGGTTCATCCATAATAACAAGTTTTGGTTTCTGCAGGAGTGCAAGGGCAATGGCAATCCTCTGCCTCATGCCCCCTGAAAGCTCGTGCGGGAATTTCTCTATAACCTTCTCAGGGCTGTCTATGCTCAGTTCACCCAACATCTCCTTGATGCTGTCGATTCCCTGGGATACAGAATTCTTATCATCCTTTTTCACAAGGCCACAGGCCATCATTGATTCAAGAAGTTGATCCCTGACCCTGTAAACTGGATTTAAGGAAGTTAGCGGTTCCTGAAAAACCATATTAAGTCCCAGAACACCGTTCTTATTCCTGTCGGGAGACAGTATGGGAGTTATCTCCCTCCCGTCAAAATAGATCTTTCCGCCGTTGTGAATTGCCGGGGGCGAATCCAGAAGGCCGGATATTGCAGTGGCAAGAGAGGTCTTTCCAGAGCCACTTTCACCAACAATGCCTACCTTCTCCCCCTTCATCACGTGTATATTGGCGCTGTTTACTACTTTTATAGAATAATTAGAAAATTTATATGTTATGGTAAGGTTCTTAACCTCGAGGATGGTGGATGAAGCTTGAAGGGAATCTTCCTGATTTCCATCCATTGTCAACATCTATTGTTCTCCCACCTTCAGCTGATGTCGGATGTTTCCCGGCTTCTTACCCGGATATCACGTTTAGCAAGCTCCGGGAAGAACAGCTTTGGAGGTATGATCTGTTCAGGAGGCTTCACTCCCTTTCCCTTCACAATGCCGCCTGCAATCATCTGTGCAACGATTGACCCGGGAACTCCAACCTCTTTCTGAGATGCAGAAAGTTTCCGTTTCTCATCGTACTTGAAGTCGATTATTACCTGAACATTTCTTGACTTGCCGCCTTCCTCGCCATTAACTTCAACAACAGTCCTCTCATAGTCCTTCACCTGAAGATTGTCAGGAGGAGTAAGGATTCCCTGGCTCTTGAGGAACTTTATGAAGAAGTCCCTGGGCACAATCTCAGTGCCATCTACCTTGTACTTTTCTTTCATTCCGAATCCCATGTCTACAATCATCTTCATATTTAAAATATCCCTGCTACCCTCCATCCATTCCACATACTTCACTCCCTTTTCCTTGAAGCTCTCCGGCATTGTGGCAATTTCTGAATGAAGTGTCCTGTAAACGGTGACGTCTCCTATTTCCGGCCCAAAATTGAACGCCTCAGATCTTGACATTGGCGGCGTTTCCATGAACTTGGAATCCTGATAGTGCACTGCAGGAAGCGTGAGTTCATCAATGAGTGTTGCCGGGGACCATGAGAAATAGTACTTGGCACCCTCTGTCTTATCCATCCACGCATCCCTTATAATGACGCTCTCAGCCTTATCCATCTTGTTTACCGCATAGGACGCCGCCACAGATGAAATACCTGGCTGCGCACCCATGCCTATTACTGCAAGAAGCCCCTCTTTTGCGAACTTATCGTTAAGGCTGACCTGCTGACGGGTCATATGATATAATCCACCGAAATCAATGTAAGGCACTTTGGCAATGAGGCATGCATCCATTACATCAAGGTTGAAATAATACTGTGATGCGTTTATTACAACATCATGACCCTTAATGGCCTTGGCAAGTTCATCGTGTTTCTGTACATCTATTTTTTTAAAAACAACTCTTGGATCAGAAAAATGCCGCTCCACCAGATCAACTACCTGTACCTGCTCAACATTTTTGTTTTCAAGGAGATCAAGAACAGAAACAGTTCCTGTGATACCTGAACCCCCTACAACTGTCACTTTCATAATTTCATAAAGTTATTTGTAACATAAAAACTTATTGCAGTATATGGAACATTTTCACATGTTTAACATTGAATATGAAAATGTTAGATGTTTTTATGCCATGAAATAAAATATGTACATTCATATGGTTTATTGTCTGGAAAAGTACATATACAGGGGAAGACATAAGGTATACAATGGTGTTTTAATATGGAATCCACCAATCTAAACGAATCGGAGAGTCACAGTCGAAAGGAGTGGCACTCCGATAAATCTGAGAGGCTGTTTGAAAGACAGAAGAAATTGATACCAAGTGGATCTAGTTCTCTCATGAGAACAAGTTCGTGGGAACCGTACCCGCTTTTTATTAACCGGGGCAAGGGATCCAAGATCTGGGACATAGATGGGAATCAGTACATTGACTTCCTTATGGCGTTTGGCCCGCTCATCAACGGCCATTCACATCCAAAAATTAATAATGCAGTGAAGAAACAGATAAGGGATGGCTATCTCTTCGGTGCGCCCAATGAGCTTGAATACAAGCTGGCAAAGATGTTCATGAAATTTGTCCCGAATCAGGATAGGGTGATTTTTTCACTGAGCGGCTCCGATGCGACCTTCAATGCAATCCGTCTCGCAAGGGCTGCCACTGGAAAGGATGTCCTCCTGAAGTTTGAGGGGCATTATCATGGATTACATGACTACGCTGCAATTTCCGTAGAATCTCCGCCTGTGGTTAGTGGCCTGAAGAGATTCCCGAGACCTCTGGCATATACGGCAGGTATTCCGGCCGAAGTGATGGACACAGTGGTTGTTGCTAACTGGAACGATCCGGAAAGTCTTGAGAGAATCCTCAAGATCAGGGGAAATGAAATTGCAGCAATCATAATGGAACCCATAATGGCAAATTCCAGTGTGGTCCTTCCGGATGACGATTACCTGAAAGCTGTCAGAGAACTTGCTGATGAATATAATATAGTCTTCATTATGGATGAAGTCATCACCGGCTTCAGGGTCAGTGAGGGCGGAGCACAGAAACTGTATAACGTGAAACCGGACATTTCAACGTGGGCAAAGGCGCTAGGAAACGGTTTGACAATTTCAGCAATTTCCGGAAAAGCCGAGTATCTGGATCTAATAGGAAACGGTGTAGCTTATGGAGGCACATACTTCGCTTCCCCAATATCTCTTGCCGGTGCTTTGGAGAATCTGAGAATTCTGTCTGCCAATGACTTCGAAGCCTACAGGCACCTGAAAAGAATAACAAGAAAGCTCGCCAAGGGAATAGAGGAAGTAGGTGATGAGCTGAACGAGGATATGCTCGTGAACTGGGAAACCGGTCTTCTCTCCTTCGCATTCAGTGAACTGAGAAAGGTGAAGAATTACAGAGAATCCATTCAGAGCGATTGGGAGAAATATCAGGCCGTCCAGAAGATCATGCTGAAGAAGGGAATTTACCTGCATCCAGATGCCTTCGAAAGAATACCACTGTCAACGGCCCACAGCGAGGAGGACATTGAGGCTTTCATAAATGCCTTAAGGGACAGTGTTAAGGAATACAAGGAAACCGAAGAATAAATTCACTTTTTTAACAATTTTTTTGACCATGCAAACTCAATAGAATGTATTATGTGACAAACTTCTTCTTATTTTTGCACAAATTCCTGAAAATTCAGTTTAATATTCTGTGTTCTACCACGGAGTTGAAACAGTACGAAGGCTTCCAGCGCCGGTATACCATGATAATTTACAAAAGTTGCAGGAATCTTGAATCATCACCTTCCTTATGAAAAAGATCAATAATATCTTGGGACTGTTTGGCTTAGTTGAGAGGATCATGAAGATATACATTGCACGCAGTCTTGAAAAACGTGCAGTAAACGGAAGATCATACTCGGAACTTTATTGGCCCGGAGTGAAAGGTACTATATCTTCAAGGTCGTTGATGTTTATTCTTAAACACTGGTATTTTTCTGTTCGAACAGTGATCATTGTGCCGTCAAAATTCAGGAATTCAGCCTGAAAAGGTTCATCCAGGGAAATGGGAGAGCGATCAAAGGTTTCGCACCTTTCGCCATAGGCTGTGAGGATATCGCCATATCTGGTGCTTAATGGATGCACAGCTATCTTCTGTCCAGGGGCAATCTTCCTTAATATTCTCTCCATTCGCTCATCCATTGAATCTTAATCATAGATGAGGAAATTTAAAGTTTATGGAAAACAAAATCCAGATCCTAGGCATCATTGAAGCACAATTCAGACAAAGTTCCAGACATCATGCGTGTATGGCAGAAGATGCCTCACGGAAACCCTGTTCTCCGTCTTTCTTGCAATTTCAAATATGATGGAGTAGTATTCATATATACTGGCAGATGGAAGAAAAACAGTGATCTGCAGTTTCTCACCAGATGGCTTTATGAAGAATCTTGTCCTCATTATGTGCTGTTGGTTGGCCTTATCCCTGACCATGGTGAGGAAAGAGTTTCTCATCACCATGCAGTAGATGCCATCTTCAGGGGAGACTGGTGAAATCCCCTCAACATTGCCATGTATGGGAGTGCCTGAATACAGGACTGCTGAGAAGCTTCCGTCATCTGCAAGGCTATTGGAAGCCTCAGCCATGACATCACCTGAAAGTATGCTCCTGATTGATTCCTCATCCCCGTTCATTGGCAGATCATAGGTTATGAGGGAAATCGGGTACTCGCTGTTTATGAGATCCATTATGCTTGTTATGCCGGGACTTGGGCCAAGCCAGTCCACCCTGGAATTCATGCCGTCTGCGGTATATTCTGCAAGCAGGGATGAAACGGCATCCGCCTGGCTGCTGTGAAATCGTGAATATATGTTGATGAAGCCTCCGCTCATGTCTGATCTGTTAACAATGAATGATGGAAGATGTATCAGCTTGTTTATGACAGCCAGATCCTTCACGTTGTTGATCCTTGTGTCCACAACGAATGAGTCCTCCTTCTCTGCTGCGCGGAATCTGCTGAGCAGCATGTCTATCTTGGAATTTCTGGAATCCCTTGGAAAATATGTGGACATCCATGATTCCCCGTTCTTTCCGTAAATGAAGACAGGAAGTTTCGTGCGAATGTCGGCAATGGCACTGAAGAACTCAGTATTCTGCCTGACCCTCAGGACAAGCCTCATGTCAAGCTTCCTATCTATGTCTCTTACCAGCATCCCTTAATTATAAGGCAATAGTTTTAAAAATTTTTCCAGTGTAGGCAGCAACCGAAACTGCCCGGATTTTATCCATGGCTTAAATGTAACCTGCGTGCAACCTGTACGGTGGAAAAGGATTAATAATTCTGAGTAAACACCTTCCGTCAACTACCAACTGCTAAAGC
>DARE01000040.1 GCA_002503205.1 Thermoplasmatales archaeon UBA447
GATTTCAAGGATAAAGAGGCAGGAATAGGGTTCCATGATTCGGAATAAATCCCCTGATTTCCCGCATAAAAGTCTGGAGACATAAAATGATTGACATCTGGATAGAGAAATACAGGCCATCAAAACTTTCAGAGATAGTCGGACAGGATGCAAATATAAGAAAGATCAAATCATTCGTGGATCATAAGCAACTTCCACACCTAATATTCGCCGGTCCTGCAGGAACTGGAAAAACAACAACAGCAATAGCAATAGCCATGGAACTTTTTGGCGAGGACTGGAGACAGAACTTCCTTGAACTCAACGCATCAAATGAAAGAGGGATAGATGTCATCAGAGAGAACGTAAAGGACTTTGCAAGAATAAGGCCTTCAAATCCATTGGGATTCAAGATAATATTCCTTGATGAGGCTGACCAGCTCACACAGGAGGCTCAGGCTGCACTCAGGAGAACTATGGAAATTTATTCGTCAGCTACAAGATTCATATTTTCCTGCAACTATTCTTCCCAGATTATTCTCCCAATCCAGTCCAGGACTGTGGTTATGAGGTTCAAGCCCATAGACTATAATTCGATGAAAGCCAGGCTTGAACAGATAGCAAAAGATGAGGGATTCACACTCAGCGAAGATTCTATGGAAGCAATATACTCAATTTCCGAAGGAGATCTGAGGAAGGCACTCAACGTGCTTCAGACAATCAGCAATTCCGGGGAGATCAGTGCTGCAAGAATATACGAGATCGCAGGTATGGCAAACCCGAAGGATTTCAGGATGCTCCTCTCCAAGGCACTCTCTGGTGCCTTCGATGAGGCAAGGGAGGACCTTGACCAGATGGTCATAGACCGTGGTTTGTCCGGTATAGATATAATAAAAGGCCTGCACAGTTCAATAAGAAGGGAGAAAGTTCCTCCAAAGCAGAAGCTTCAGGTAATAATGGCACTTGGTGAGGCTGAATTCAGGCTTGTGGAAGGGGCCACAGATCTGATACAGATGGATGCCCTCCTGGCAAGGCTAGCTAGCATAGGGAGCCAGTTCAACTGAAAAGTCAGAAAAAGTCATCCAGGTTTGTTGGTTCTTTTCTAGCTCTAGATGTGTCTTTTTCTATCTTTGCCACGGTCCTTTCTATGTTCCTGCCCATTGTTGCTTCCTTCTTTCTGCTTGAATAGTAATATCCGGCATCCCTCGTGCCTGAATACATGAGGATGTAAACGTCCCCTGCCCTCATCCTGCCTGTCCTGCCTCGCCGCTGTATTGTTCTGATCTCTGACGGCACTGGTTCAAAGAATATAACCAGATCTGTGGAAGGTATGTCAAGGCCTTCCTCTGCCACGGAAGTGGCAACAAGCACATTATAAATATTGGAGCGGAATTTTGAGAGTATCTCATCCTGCTCCTTCTGGCTCATCCCTGCGTCACCCTCTTTCGAGGCCTGCCCTACAAACTTCACAGGCCTTATTAGAGCTGAATGTTTCTCAAGATAATCATTCACAATTGATGCTGTTTTACGGAAATGGGTGAATATGATTATTCTTGACTCAGGATTGGATGAAATCTTCTCTTCACATAGCTGAAGAGCCTTTGAAAGCTTAGGGTTGGAATCCTGGTCCATGGAGGCCTTTTCAAGTGAATTGAGCAGATCCATTGTAGCCGGATTCTTCTCAAGTATCCTGGCTGTCCTCTTAATTGAATTATCCTCACTTTCCAGAATGTTCTTAAGATACTGGTAGGCAACTGATGCACCCTGCGACTCTATATATTCCATAACATAGTCAAGCCTTATCAGAGCTGTGACATATGGAATAAGGCTGAAAAGGGCGGGATTCCCGGCCTTTGCTCTCTCTACCAGCTGCGGAACCTTTGAAGCCAGTTCCTTCCTGGAAGCCCTGTTATATCTTATGATTCCGGCCTGCCTAAGCTTTTCCTGTATAGGATCCATTATAGATCTCAGGATTTTTCCTATATCTTTCAATTCCGGAGGCAAGTCCAGGTTGATTGTCTTCACTGTGATACCTCCAACATAGGGAGAAACATCCGGATCCGTCTCAGATTTGATGAGAACCTCCTCTATCCCGAGGTTTTCCCTAATCTCATCTAGTTTTTCCCTGGAGCCTCCGGGGCTTGCGGTCATTGCAAGAGTCAACCGGCTCCTTGTCTCAAGGAATTTTCTGGATATTAATGCATATGAGTAGTTTCCGGTAGCCCTGTGCGCCTCGTCAAATATAAGAAGGCTGTAACTGGATATGTCAAGGTCTCCGCGTTTCATGTCATTCCATACCACCTGTGGTGTGGAGACGATTACCCTGCTTCTTGTCCAGTAAAATCTCCTGTCCATTGAATCAATTTCGCCGGTGAATGAAAATATATCGGGCGGCTTAAGGTTGAGATATTTGCTGAATGTTTCCATATGCTGTGAAACCAGTGGTTTAGTTGGAGCCATGAAGATTACTTTCCCTCCCCTGTTTAAAACATCCTCTGCAACCATGGCCGCTATCAGAGTCTTTCCAAGGCCTGTTGGGAGAACAATTAGGGTGTTCCTCTTCCTGGCAACATTAAAGAGGTTTATCTGATACTCCCTAGGCTTGATAGCCTCAGCCTTTGACTCATCAGACATGGAGTAAAATATCACCTAGTTATTTAAGCAATTGGTAGAATTACCTTTGCTAAAAGGGCCGGTAGATCAGCGGTAGATCGCCTGCTTCGCAAGCAGGAGGCCTCGGGTTCAAATCCCGACCGGTCCA
>DARE01000065.1 GCA_002503205.1 Thermoplasmatales archaeon UBA447
TAGATCGCTTGCTTTGCAAGCAGGAGGCCTCGGGTTCAAATCCCGACCGGTCCACTCTGAATTTTTCTGATTCTGCATGCAAAAGGAATGATGGATTTTTACGCCAGAATTTCAGGCAGGAGGTCATGAAGGTTGAAAGATTAAGCCCATAAGCTCTAGCACTGTCTACAAGCTCACTATCTATGAACAAACTCACTCTCTTTTTGTGTGTCATTATGCGCATAGATACACACTGAAATACATGAAATTCATGGTTTTATTCCTGGAAGATGATTTTAATGTCTGTGAAATTTCTGAAATTATGTGTAAACAGATAATAGGTATAACATAATGGTATGTTAGGGATTTGTTTTACGTGTTTTATGATGTTTTACGCTAAAAAAACACTTCTGGAGCCTAGGGAAAAGCGAATTGTTTTACGTGTTTTAAATGTTTTACGTTTTTACACACATACTATCATGACATGAGAAGGTCATGAGGATCCCTTTACCATGATAATGATTATCATGTTTTAACCATGTCAATTATTGTCGTTGTCTCTCACGCACATGGGAGTGTGCATGTCGTAAAACACGTAAAACAGATAAAACATTGCTAGGGAATACAGGGTTTCTATAACATTTATCTTCATAAAACAGATAAAACATGTAAAACATTTACAACATTTGAATCATTATAAATTGGAAAGAGAAGATTACTTTCTTCTTTGATAATGTGTCTATTTTTCTGCTAAAATACGGATAGAGTATTAACTTTCAAATACGTTCTTTTCTATGTACCTTTCAAAAACGCTCATCCATTTCATGAAGGCATTGTAATTTCCTTCATACTCTGAACTTAAGGAAATCTCATTTTTGACCAATTTCTCTGCGAGTATATCTAAAATTTCAGACTCCTGAACTTCAACAAACGGGGCCATATTCTGTTTTTTAGTCCTCAAAGCACTGCTAATGAGCGACGTGGTAAATAGCTTCCTCACTGCCATGTATGGAAGGGCCTTCACCCAGAACCAATTTGCCATGCCAACCTGGGCGCTGAAACCCCGTGGGTATTTGAACTTGCCTTCTCTGTTAGCTATACTGGTGAAGTTCCCCAAAAAATTCATGCCCATTTCTCTTCCCAGTTTCTCCATAGTAAAAGCCTCATCCCTAGCTGTTGCATAAGATCTCAATTTTAAAAGAGAATCGATAATACTGTGAACGTTCTGTTTATCGTAAGGGTAGATTGAGATCTTATCTGGAACTTGTATGTGAATCAAGTCACTTTTCAGATCGGTTGTTTTTACTTTCCCAGAAGTGTGGTCAATGCAAGACTTGGTATAGACCTCAAAAGCAAGAAACCATGCCATAAGATCTATGTTAGCTGATACATCTCTAACTGTTGATAAAGTCAATATTTTTACAGTTTCACTAATGGATCCTCTATCCTTTATTTTAGAAGCTTCAGTTACGATAGCATTGGTATCATCATCCAAAACAAGCGTCTTATTTATGGGAACCTGGTTAAGGGATTCTGCCAGGAAATTAAGCGGTTTTCCAGTTTCCCCAAAAACGCTCTTAAATAAATTATCCATGGAGTTAAAATTTATAATGCCGGTTTTAAGTTTCAGCTCACTATTCTGCCTATCCACTTTCCACGCATAGTTAATGAGTAAAGAAAATAATTCAGAATCATTTAATTCTAACGGAAATATCTGAACCATTGACAGGACCCTCCCTAGTGCTTTTATCGATTCGTATTCGGAGTTCAACATTCTCATTCCAATTTGTTTCACAATAATCTTCTCTTGTTTGAAATATATGTTATGTACTAAAACTATTTTGTTATGTAATGCAAAACAGTTAAATAGTTCTACAACATACTTTATTTGTTATGGCACACAACGTGATTGTTTCGTTACAGGACAGCGATTACCAAGGAATTCGTTCAGCAGCTGCAGAGAACCATCTATCTACCTCTGCCTTTCTACGATTACTCATTAATAGGTACTTCACGGAGGTTCCTTATGAGAGATCTTAGAGTCGGAATCGCTCTATCAAAGAGCGAAATGAATGAACTCAAGTCGGAAGCAGACAATCTAGGAATCACACTTGGTGAATTTATTCGCTATGCAGTTTTCCAGTTCATAAAAATGGAGACCTCGACGGGCCCGTTTGGAGTTATCACCCATCCCAATGGTCCAGTGGCCACATTCGATAGCGCTGGAAGCAACTCAAGCCTGAGGGAGTGAGGAACATTGCAACATGACAACTCTGAAAGTTAAAAAATTAAAGGGGTGTGGTCAAGCCACACTGAAAGGTGCATGGATGAAAGCAGTCCACACGAGCAATAATTGGAGGTACAACTATGCCTAAAGCAGATATCAACAAAGAGGTTATTAAAAGTAACGAAATTTATGGGAAAACCAGCAAAGCAACCGGTTCCAGTAATGATTCACTAACAATAGAAGAAGTTATGAAAAAACTTCCACCTGGCTTCAGTGCGGTTTATCGGGACCGTGCCGAAATCCAGAACTATAACCAACCCGGATCGCTCTTTCATGGCATGAACGAAAAAGCGATTCTGGATAAAATAACCGAAAAAGCCATTGAAATCGGTCTTGATGTAAAGCATTCGAAAGCTTTTCGAAGAGGATCGGATATTTATAAAAAATGGATGGAACAGAAGAACCACAACGCTGAAAAAGTAAATGAAGATGCCTCTGAAAATGTTACAGATGCCCCATCCGCTAAGATTGTCCAATTTATCAATCCACTTTTGGAGGACCATCTTGAGTCTCTGAAGTCGAGTAAATTCGTGTATAAAACGATGAGCATGAATGAAAAATGGGCTAGGCTTGTTGTTGCAGATCCAAATAACAATTCGATTTATTTTCAAAGCGTCAAAATAACCTCAGACGATAAAGAAACTGAAAGTTTGAATGTAATTAATGAGGACATCATAATAGACGCATTCTTTGAGAACGTCATAATTCATGAACAAAGAATTCCTGGCATTTCTGACCTGCCACGCAAAATTGAATTCAACGCAACTTCAGGGGCACTTAAATCGCCTATTCATATTGGGCCATGTTCGGACAAAGATGCAATTTCAAAATTGGAACAACACGGCCTCGTCTTGAATTCGAACCGTTCTATGGACTGTTTTCGAAGCATAATATTAGGTTTTATTGAGCAAGGAAAAGTGGAACGAAATCAAGATGTGGGTTTGCCCGGGTTTTATTTGGACCCATCAACCGGAAAAATCATAGTGTCCGGATATTTGGTGAGAGAAATCCGCAAGCTTGAGCTCAGGACTGCACTGGAAGCTCTCAATACCATCTCCAAGAAATTTCCTCAGGCCAGGTTCGGCACATTTATAAAGTGGTGCCTTGTTGCACCGCTCTTTTATATCCTCAAACAAATGGGAATATATCCGAGACACTTCTTAATGATAGGCCCGACTGGGACCCAAAAAACGGCATTGGCGAAGTTATCACATGCCATTTGGGGATTTTTTGACATACCCTCCCAGGACAGGGGATTATTCATTTCAGGGACAATGGTCGATTCCCAATACCGACTAGGTAAGAATATGGGCATGGGTACTTTTCCCGTGGTCGTAGATGAACCAAAAGGCCTCTTCGAAAAGCCAGCGCTCGTGGAAATGCTAAAAACAGCAACACAAAACCTCATTGCGAGAGAGACAGCGGACGGGGTATATCCCGCACTTTCTCCTGTAGTTATCACCACCAATGTTTCAATAGAAAATAACGAGGACATATTGGCAGGGAGGTTTGATATCATCAGGTCAACACAGCGGGAGCAGATACATGCCACGCTGAAACAGAAAGAAGAATTTCAAAAATTTGAATCGTCGACGTATCCTCTGTTGGAACCGATTGGACAATATGTAGCTTCAAAAATACTGAGCAATCCGGAATTACTCACAGCAGAATACGAGGCGCTGGGCGAAAAACTCCTGGAGAAAATGTATGCTGACGCTTCTTTGGAAACTCCGGATTTCGTATATTCACATGCTGAGATTGACACTCTGGAAAATCTGAACGAGTCAACGATAGAACTGATTAGAACACATCTCAACAGGAGAAACCTGGAAGTTTATTCAAGTAACATTGGAAAATCAGCGATTATCCGGACGAGTTCAAACGGAACCGAATTTCTAGAATACGATGACAGAAGCACCATATCTGCTGCAAAAAAGATCGAGACCTCAATCCGGATGGG
>DARE01000024.1 GCA_002503205.1 Thermoplasmatales archaeon UBA447
GGATCGCTTATAGCATTCAAACTGTTGTAATGGGTGTGAGCTACAACAAGGATGCCTGCCGCTGTGATGAAAATGAACTGTGCAGCCCCTACGATCATTGCTATAAGGGCGGATAGTTTAATCCCAAAGTAGCTTAGAAGGAAGACATATATAACCACTAGGATACTAGCTAAGAATGGTATAAAAGCCGGGAGGGTTACATTGAAAAGGGTGCTAGCTGTTACCGGTATGAGCCATCCGAAGACCGTTGATGAGATTATGACTGGGGTCATTTGCCCAATAAATTGGTCCCATGCTATAGTTCTAGATATAACAGAATTATTCGTCCCCTTTTGCACGAACTTATAAAATCCACCTGCATTCACTACTTTTGTTGAAAATATGTATACAGCAATCACATTGAAAAACATAAGGACTGTTCCTAGAACGAAAGTAAAAGGTGCTGCCTCACCCGCAAAGGTTAGTGCAGTAGTAGACGAAATAATGTAAATGCTTCCAGGGAAAATTGCAACAACAGAAAGAAAAACTATTCCCCAGAAACCAAGAACCCCTTTAGGTAAACTCTCGTCTGCCATGATATTAGCAAATCTGAAGTCACATTTAATGGTTTGGTTCCCTTTAACTCTTTGGTGGTATGTTATAAACCCTCATTGATTTGCATTCTGTAAAATCCGAGGAACTTTTCAGGAAACTTCTAAGTTCAGAGGAGCCATAGATCGTTGACAAAATAAAGCTCGACTACTAGAGAAAGAGTGTGTCGGATCCAATTGAAACGATAATTTTAGGATCGATGCCTTTGGAACATATGAGTTCAGTTACTGCCTCTAAAAGAATTCAACGCTGTGTTTAGATCATGGTTTAAAACATATGAGTGGGGCAGGAATTCAAAAACATCCGATGCGGGGGACCAAATAGTGAGCAATATTATGAATTCCTAAAATTATATCTTCACCAGTTAACTTTTAAGATAAAACTTAACGCCCTTTATATACAGATTCAATGACAGGAGCAGGTCACGACACTCAAACTCGATGAAAAGCGTTAAGTTTTGTCGGTATCTTAACAGCCATATTGAGACCCATAGTAAGATCTTCAGAGAAGTTTCAGGTGAGGATCCTCAGACCGGTTGAATTTGAAACTCTACGGGATGCAATGGATCCAAACACAAGGAGGATATGCACATCCCTGCTGTTGACGGGAATGAGATATGCTGAACTGCAGAGATTGAGAGAGAATCCTGACTGGCTTGATGGGAAGTTTGTTTACCTTCCCCGTGGATCCATGCTTAAGGTTAAGGCGAAGCAGAAGGAGAGGGCAATCAGGCTATCTGATATGGGAAAGACACTGCTTCCGGATCTGTTTCAGGTACCGCATCCGTTGCCTGAACTCCCTGCCCTGGACATGAAGCTTAGGAGGCTGTCAAGAAGAATCCTTGAAGGAAATCCAATAAACAACAAATCCTTCAGGAAGACATGGGAATCATGGCTCGTGTTCTATTATCCGGATAAGGCACTGCAGATAGCACTGAGCCAGGGACATACCACCACAACGCAGTATGAGCATTACCTGAATATTCCATTTGAAGACGATGACAGAAAGGAAATGAGGAAATGGGTGGAGGGGTGGATTTGATGCAATTTGACTACGAATCTAAAATTCGAAACCTGAATGGTGAATTTTTGAATAATCCCTATTTTTCTGCTTATTCCATAATGACTCCAAAAAAGGATTGGCTAACCGTTCATAGGTTCGACAACAGTCCATCAAATATAGCTTCAAAGGCCATTAGCAGAGGTCTGACAAATGTCGTTGTCTGCGAGGATGGAGATATAAAAGGATTCATAAATGCAAAGGATCTGAAAGAAGGACGCTGGAATACCATGAAAGAAGGTATTGAAAATTACATGCTCAAAGGAGGCATGCTTCTCCCTGATCTTGTTGATAGAATGGTGATGGGTTCCAGGAATATGGAACGTGATCAGTCACCCCTCTATTTTGTGACACAAAAGGAAAACAGTGTAGAAGATATAGTAGGAATATTGACTTTCTGGGATTTAAACCGCGCCCCATCCTACGTATTTTTTTATAGCATTTTAGTTGCAATCGAGCAGACACTTCTCTTAACCATTAGAAAATCCCACACAGAATGGTGCGACCACACAGAAACGTTAGGAAAAATTGAAGACGAACTCAGAAACACAAGAAGTTTCCCTCCAATATTCCAGTTTGCACAAGGTCCTGAGTACAATTTCAAAAAGTTGGATAAATGGGATCTGCGAGCATTGAAGGCATTCTATGAACGTGATCTACATATTAGAGAACAAGACGAATCTTTCCAACAGCTTATTGACATACTTACATCAAATTTACGAAACAGGGTTGGCCACCCAGTAAAATTCATAATAAAAGATGATAGACATTTCAAAGATGACTTAAAAACTCTATCCAAGATTTTGCATTATGGGAAAGAGTTCTTTGTAGGGTTCCCGAATCCAAAGGTGAGGCATGAATCTCAACCTTAGTTCAAAAAATGTGTAAGTATCAATTTCAAATCACACTCTTTGCCCTTTTGTGCAAGAGCATCGCCTAAAAGGATTGCTCCTAAATCAGTTCTGAATTTGGCACATTCACTTATATGCAGCGACACTTAATTCAAGCGCTTTAAGTGAGGACCCGCTTCTGGAATTGGCCCTAGAATTACAAGTATTGAACTATAATTCTTCCGCCTATGCAGCGTTATAATGGTGATACTTTCCTAATATGGACACTGGAAGGTTAAGAACCAATTATTTATAAATTGAAATCACTTTTACATTTCTGTTACAATGGGCACAGCAAAATACTGCGTGAATATCGAACTACCCGGAGGTAAACTGGTTGATGGCGCTCAAATCACTGCACAAAACAAGGATGCTTGGTTTGATTCAGCAAGATTCTGGCAGGGAATAACTAAAGACGGTATTTTCTGTTGGGATCATCTTGATACTGGATTAAATGGTGACAAATACGACTTTAGCGTTAGATATGCTGACTTAAACGGAGTAGAATGGCGTGCTTTCTTTAGTGATAGAATCTTTTCGAACAGTGAGCAAACTATCGTACTCAGACAGATGTTTCTCGATGAAGAAATGGAGTTTTCCATACCTACAGACATTGAAAACTACATTTCGCGTGAAGATGGTGGTAAGGAAATTCTTGCGGCCATGAGGGAGCTTGCAACTTCCATAAAGAAGGGGATGAGTCATTCTGCATTGGCTTTATCCACTTATATACTCGAAGGAATGATTATGCTCAAGGCCAAAAATGAAGGAGTTTGGGATCATGAATTTGAAGGCAAGACTTTTGGAGGACTCCTGAAGCTTGATAAAGTGAGGAAGCTCTTTCCCAATGGCGCCTTGGACAAAGCTGAAGCCTTAAATAAATTAAGAATACCCGGCGTTCATTTCAAGAACATTTCATCTACTATTAATGAGGCAAAGATAGGTGCAAATCTGATAATGGAACTAGGAGCTGTATGGTTTAGAAACACATTAGGCAGAGATAACCCCACTGGTAAAATCAACTCAAACTGATTGTCTGTTATTCCATTATTTGAATAGGCTTAACTTGTATAGGCTGCATGGTACTGAAGATGAAATTCTTTCTCCAAGAAGTTGAGAAATTTTAGGGCAAATATAAGTTGAGTCACCGCCTTGGAATCACCCTAAAGAAATACATGCGCTGATTTTGCCCCTTGAGAGAACAGCTTGGATTTGGGTAAATCTAGGTAGGTTTGGTTGCATTCTTCCGACAGTCCTTTGCATTGTCTGTGGTTCACAAGAATTCTCATAGAGTGTAGGGTTTCTTTTTTAGCGATCATTTCGCTGAGTGACTTATATCCCCTCCTTTTTCGCGCTTTTCCTTGCATCCAGTGTAAACCTGATTGAAAGAGGGAAAGAACTTCAGAAGAAGGTTCTACAACTAGTTGTAGTTCGTAACGGTAATACTAATACGCTTTCTTCCTCATCAGGGCCAGATAGAATTGGAAAAAATGCTGATCGCTGAGTTTGAGAGGCATTCCGGTCTCCTTAGAATGTTGCTCATATTGAGAAGAGAAGGCAGCCTCAATTTCCAGCAATTCATTGACAAGTACGGACTTTACAGCACATCATTTTACAGATCGATCAGCAAAGCTCAGCAGATGGGGCTCATCAGCATAAAGGTCATCAAATCAAATGGGCGGGCAGTCAAGTTCGCTCAGTTAACGGAGCTGGGAATGAAAATTTCCGATGAGCTCCTGAAAATTGAGGCCGAGATGCAGGCCAATTTGAAGCGGCCCGACAGGAGTGCTTAAACAATGGTAGAGGAAATTAAGAGTATAATGCTACCGGAAGGAAGATTCCAAGTTCGGGTACAGGTATTCGCCGAGGAAGAAAGACAGCAGCTTCAGGACATTTACTTGGAGTGGAGAAACCTTTCAAATAAGCTGAGGGCCATAGAATCTAGGGCGGGCAATATACCAGACGGTTTATCTGAAGGTGTTTTCTGCCTTGCCACTGGTGCCGTAAGGCTGATAGGCGGGATTTCTGGAGCAAACAGCTCCTTCGACTGCTACGATCCGCATAAGGAAACAAGGATACAGATAAAGGCTGCAAGCGTTATTCCTGATTTGACATCATTCGGCCCTAAATCTGTCTGGGACGAACTCTACTTCCTCGACTTTTATAGGGAAGGAAACTGGGATGGGAGCGTTGACATATACTACATACCTAATGAATATATCTATGGAAATCCAGTGAACAGAAAGCAGAGCTTTTCTGAACAGCAAGCGCAGGGAAGGCGGCCGAGGTTCAGTATTTACAGAGATATTATTGAAAAGTACAAGCTTCAGCCACAGATGACATACAATCTCCTCTAGTGGTCGGTTTCGCCTATGCTGACACGCAAGGAAGCGATTTCATTTCTCGAAATACCTGAAAAGCACTTTGATAACTATTTCAAAATAAGCGGGGAGATACCTGGATTCAAGCAAGGAAACAGGTGGCAGTTCGATCGGGACGCTCTAGTTCAGTGGGCTCAAAGCAGGGATTACGGCACGGTGAGATTAAGCCTAATTGAATATCAAGAATGTTTCGAGTTTGCTATCAAAATGGCTTACTCAACAAACTCAAGGCATGGTACCGGCATCCGTGGCCAGAGAAGCGAGGTTCAGATGGCTGATGATTTTATCTTGGGGATTCTAGCGGAGAAAGGTTTTGCAAAATTTATGAAAGAGAGGCATGGAATAGAAGTTGACCTTGATATGAACGTGCATCCCGAGGAAATAACACCTCAGGATATAATCTCTATTCTGAAGGATGGCCTGAAAAGGCCTCCAAATCTCAAGGTCGGGATTAAATCCAGCAAGCTAAAGAACTGCTTTAATATAATTGACCCTCTGGAATATGAAAATTCCGACAGGAAATCGGACGTATACATTTTTGCAAGGGTGGACTTACCCTCAGATCACCTGTTTAGAATTCTAAGGGATCATTCGTTCTTCAAAACGGTGAGAGAGTTTTTGGAAAAAAACGAGAATTTTAGAAAAATCGGAACTCTGGAAGTTATTCCTGTCTGGATCTGCGGTTTTTCCTATGACGGTGAATTCCATAAGGTAAATGAAATCACAAACCAGAAATTCGAGGGAGAGCGCTATGTGAAAAGTGTTGGAGAAATGCACCACACTGCTGAAGATTGGAAAGAGCTCATCTCAAAGATGTGATCTTCTTCCGTACCTCACATAGCCTGCCTTAGCTCAAAATCAAGCCAGCCAGACCTATATATCCTGAAGAACAGGAAACCTTTACGGTTTGCAAACGGTTAGGAGATAAATATTGTCTGAAGAAGCTTAAATTTCAGCTTGGCAGCAGAGCGCCTACCCGTTAGCTATCAACCCGAGCAGTGGAACCGCTCAAAGTGGCCTGCAAGCTGAATGCTGTCAAAGTTTCACGAACTTTGAATCTGATTTTCACTGCGGACAAAATGAAAATTCACTTATTATGGAAAATTTCGTTCAGCTGCGGGGTTCTAATTTAAATGGATTCTGAGGATGATGAGCTTTTCTAAATGAAGTTTGTTGATTTCAGCTGGAAGTGGTATGTGGCGGATGTGTCGGGGGGGAATCGTTCAATCGGTTGAGAAAGAATTTAATATAGAATTCACAATCTGTTCTCGCTGTGTGCGGATGGAAAAAACGACATCTGTTGTGAAATTTAGAGTGGCCAGCCTTTTTGCGGGAGTTGGAGGAATCGACCTGGCATTTAGGAACAGCGGAGCTGAAATTGTGTGGGCAAATGAGATCGATCATGATGCCTGCATAACATACAGAAGCAACTTCGGAAGCTCACACATGGTGGAGGGAGACATCAAGGGGGTAAGCCCTGTTCCCAGCTTTGACATACTTGCAGGAGGTTTCCCCTGCCAGGCTTTCTCTATTGCAGGATACCGGAAAGGCTTTACCGATCCCAGGGGAAATATTTTCTTTGAAGTTGTGAGAATACTTCAGGAGAAGAGGCCTAGGGCAGTTTTCCTTGAAAACGTCAAAAATCTTGAAAAGCACGACGGCGGCAAGACCTTCAAGATCATTAAGGAAGCCCTCATGCAGGAAGGGTACTTTATCTCATACAGCGTAATGAATGCAGTTGATTACGGCGACATACCGCAGAACAGGGATCGCATATATATAGTAGGTTTTAGGGATCAGAAGGATTTGTCCAACTTTCATTTTCCAGAAAGGATTAAGCTGACAAAGGCCGTAAAAGACATCGTGAGTACTGGCAGCCCTGCAGGCGAAAAGTACTACTACAGGGACAGCTCTCAGTACTACCAGATGCTTCTTTCAGAAGTCAGGAGAAAGGATACCGTTTATCAGATACGGCGCACCTATGTGAGGGAAAACAAGAGCAGAGTATGCCCTACGCTTACTGCCAACATGGGAAGCGGTGGTCATAACGTTCCGTTGATTCTTGATGATTTCGGTATAAGAAAGCTTACGCCAAGGGAGGTTTTCAGAATGCAGGGATTTCCAGAATCATTTGTTCTGCCGAAAGAGCTGAGCGATTCCGCCCTATACCATCAGGCCGGCAACTCCGTTGTGGTTCCTGTCGTTCAGAGGATTGCTGAGAACATAATTGCAGCGATGCTCATGACCGATGAAATCTCGTACGGCAACCGCAGTGCAGCGGTGCTTCAGATAGAGCTTGAATAGGATGCCTGCACCGGCCCATAAGGATGCTTTTGCAGAACTTCTGCTGGAATGGTACTTCGAGAACAGATACAGTTATCCATGGAGGTATACAAACAATCCGTTTCTCGTTCTTGTATCGGAATTCCTGCTTCAGCAGACTAAATCAGATGATGCCGTTGAACCGTACAAAACTTTGATCGGGAGTTACAGAAGTGTGGAGGAACTGGCCGAAGCTGACATCTCTTTTCTGAGGGAATTGTTCCAGAGGCTCGGCCTATTCTACAGAGCCGGCAGACTCTTATCTGCTGCTAGATTCATTGTTTCAGAATACGGCGGTTTAGTTCCCAGCACAATTGAGGAGCTGCTTAGGATTCCAGGTGTTGGCCTCTACACAGCAAATGCAGTTATCTGCTTCGGATTCAGTAGAAGAGCTGCAGTTGTCGACACTAACGTAATAAGAATATACTCCCGGGTCTTCCAGCTTAAGTCATCGTATTCACGGCCGAGGCAGGACCGGCGGATTTGGGAGTTTGCTGACAGCATGCTTCCGGATCACGGCTGTGCAGATTTCAACTATGCCCTGCTGGATTTCGGGAGATTAGTGTGCAGATCAAGGAACCCAAGATGCAGCGACTGCCCTCTGCAGAAACTATGCCTCTACAGGAAAACATCAAATCAAGAGTCGGCCGAAGCTTATGCCTGAATTGGCCCCTTAGGTTCTCCGTCTATTCCACGCCAGATGTACCAGACCGCTACACTCCTGAACGGCTTCCATTTTTCAGATATTCGAATGATTTCCCGGTCGTCAGGATGTTCCCCACTGCAGTAGAATTTTGAGATCCCCCTCCTAAGCCCAGCGTCCTGCAGGGGGAGTATGTCAAGCCTGTTCATGCTGAAAATCATAAACATCTGAGCGGTCCACACCCCGACCCCTCTTATTCTGGTCAGCTGTGTAAGCACCTCATCA
Organism: Thermoplasmatales archaeon UBA447; assembly: GCA_002503205.1. Taxonomy (GTDB): domain Archaea; phylum Thermoplasmatota; class Thermoplasmata; order Thermoplasmatales; family Thermoplasmataceae; genus UBA447. The sequence goes on from DARE01000024.1 coordinate 8,172, forward strand.
TCCGGCCTCGCGTTCAGCTCAGAGAGAAAATCCCTATCAAGGGCGAACTTCTCCGAGATACCCCTAATATAGCTTTCCTTAGATGCTGAGATTCCTGATCGCCTGAACTGATGGTGGGTAAGATTCAGGACGTTTTCAGGAGTTATACGGCCGCTCAGCTCCTGCGATAGCCTGCTGAATATTGATTCAGCCGCACGCCCGGAAAGCTGTTGGCTCACTACCGATCCTATCAGGCTCACGTAGCGGTTTTCCTTCCTAGATAATGTGCATTTCCCAACAGCGTCGATTACGTCTGACAGAACCGGATCTGAAGCTTTAAGCTTCTCAACAGCGGTCGTGAATATATTGATGGGGGGTATCTCTTCTTCCATGTCGCTGTAAAAACATAACGCTGACTGCACAAAAAGGTTTCCCAACAGCTGGCTCCCCCCGGCCGCTATTCCACGCTAATTTTGGAATTAAGGTTACTGCCGATAATGATATCTTGTAAGAAAAAACTATGATATTTCCCAGAAAGAGGGCTGACAATTAATGACAGTATGCACGAAAAAACTTTCTGTTTACCTAAGAAACAGGAATGTTGTAGTTCATAGAGTGACAAAATATCAATTAACCATGACTAACTATATTGCTCATCAGCTCGGATACAGCGGGCTGATGCGAAGTATAACATAAATAAAATAAGAATAAATTATAATAATAAAAGTTTGATTATTTGTTTAGTATTCGTTGTACGCCTATCAATTTCTTCTATTGATTTTAGAGTATGTCTTGTAAGATGGTAAGTTGGAGAAGTAAATGAGAGAGAAAACCATAATAGGCCTCATCGCGACAGTAATCACAGGTGCCTTAGCTATATCCGTAGTGCCTCTTCTGAGCGGTCCGCTAAATGCAATACAGCAGTATCCGTATTCAGGGGATGTCACTCTATTGGTTGTGGTATCCGTGATATCTCTTGTGATAGGGCCCTTAATGATTCGTAGATAGTGGGTTAAAACTTTGAACTTAAATACTAAAAATTTAACGGAAAGCTTTCATTCGAGAGCATTCCAATATTTTTTTATTTGCCAGTAAGAGTTGAACCGTGTGCCATCGGAGCGGGCTTTAACCATAGTGACCTTCTATGAACGCTTACAGTTCAATGCTGTAACATTTAACTTAAGTTTTCTATACCAAAAGATGCCGCAATTGCTGGATGTATCACATGTGTCAAAGAGAGGATCTTCCTTGAGGATAACGTTGCCTAAGGGAATCCGTGAAAAGCTTGGGCTCAAAGAAGAAGACATCGTGGGATTTTATGAAGATAATGGCAACATAATAATAAAAAAAATTGAATAGGTTATTTTGCTCCTTCTTAGCTGTCTCTCACAGATGCCTTTCTTATGACATCAAATTTGCTGGTATCTGGCGGATAAATGAGCGAATACCATAGGGTAGCCGCCTCGTATATTGAGATCACGTATTGCAGAACGAGCATAACTGGCGAATATTTTCTGTTTGTCTGCAAAGCACCGTACTGATAGATGGCAAAATATGATGCTGTGTTGAACAGAGACATAACAAGTACGGGAACAGGCATTATCAATCTGAAGACGAGGGAATATATGACATACCCAATCCCAAATATTCCTGTCCATCCCACTATGTACCTGTAAAACAGAAACAGAACAAGTCTTGGTGAAATGTTCCACAGTTTCTTCCTTGCGTAAACAATTGCAGTAAGCCACCTCCTCCTCTGCTTGTAGAAGTCCCTTGCTGACAATGGCGGAGAGATGAATATATGATAAGGTATCCTCCCGAAGCCGTACTTCTGTGAGACCAGGTTTCCCATAATCACATCATCGGCCCCATACGTAGCATAATCCCATCCAAATTCATACTCAATATCCGCCCTCACCACAAGGCCTTCACCATGCACAAACATTGCCTTGCCTTTTCTGTTGAAGTGTCTGCAATAGACATCACAGTCAGACACTCTTATGAAATCTGCAAGTGTTGACAGCAGATGTGCGCCATAGTCTCGAAGCCTTATCTCACCCTGCCCTGCCAGATCTCTCATTCCAAATACGTATCTGATGTAATCCTTCTCAACTATGGAATCGTCGTCCAGGTGCAGGATGTAGTCCCTTTTTCCGTAGCCCATTCTATGGAGTGTGTTTATGGCATAATGCAGGGCTCTAAGCTTTGTTTTGCTTTCATTTGGCGTCTCGTAACCGGACGGGACCGTAATCTCCTGCGCAGCATACGTGTGCAGATCAACTTCTTCCTTTACTACAAAAATATCTATGTTCAGATTGTAGGACCTAAGTTTTCCAATTATGGAATCAACCACTTCTGGATTCTGGCCATTGGTTGTTATTTCCACAGCAACCCTTCTTCCCTTCACGGGCTCAGGTACGCCGGAACTGTCAGAAAAAAACTTCTCATGGATATTGGATATTATGCCTGCAAACTGCATGACAGCAATTGGAAAATAAATCAGAACGATGAATGTGAAAAAATACCAGATAAAAGGGAACACTCAGATCCTCTCCCTCTTCAGGCTTCTCCTCACTGCTTCAAGAATGAACTCCTGCCTTGACCTGTACCCGCCCTCCCTGATGGCATTCTCTATCTTTCTCTCGAGTTCCTCTGTTATCTTCAGAAGTATCTGCACGTTGTTTGCGGTCATAGTTAATACTGAAATATCTTGAGATATTTAATTCATGTCTTCAGATATGCATGATATCGCTTGCCATGGCAAATTTAATCAGTTTCAATGGCTTGGGTATCGGGAGATATCTTGGTCAAGAGGGAAAGGCTCACATCTGTGGGTTCAAAACAGATACTGCTGAAGCTGCCCGAAGGTATGTACAGCGAGATCATGCGGCTGGTGGACGAGAAGAAGATGTGGCAGTCAATTCAGGACTTCATCAGGGATGCCATAATGGCAGAACTCAGGAGGCAGGAGCCGGATTCAGGGAAGGATGAGTGACTAATGCCGCCGGCCAAGAGTGAGAACATAAGACTGGAGTTCCGGCACCATGGGCACATGGGCTCAGTTCGTGTAAAAGTGAGCAGGAACCATGGGGTGCTGTCGTCCGGTTTCACAGCAATAGACGGAAGGTTCACCGACAGTATGGTGAGGGGCTTCCCCGTAATGAAGGCAGAGGTGAACTTCGAGGGTTCAGGCTATGAGGCCTTGTTTGGATGGCTGCAGATCATATCCCATGATTACGGAAGGGGTGAGGAGGAATTCTCCGTTGACATTGCCGATCAGTTCAGAGAATTCATGAATCCGTTCTGCTACTACGGCTATAAGCCCGCAATGTATGATGCCCCAAGACATTCTGCACCAGGACTCAGAAAGTGGAAGTCGTACACGTTTCTCTGCCCACTGTCTCTGTCCAACAGGGAGGAGTACAGGAAGATCACACCGCTGGCAGGTTTCACATGGGGATATACCATGTCCCAGGGGAAACCTGAGAACATTCTGGAACCCATGCCTGCGAGCAGGGATGATTGGAATCTGGTTAGAAGGAATGTTGCTTCATATTATTCGCAGTGGCAGTTCATGGACATGCAGGTGCCGGATATCCGGTGATATCCATCACGGCTTAAATTCTCTTTTTCTCATTTTGCAGCGAGATAGGACGGCTTTTATACCGTACATATCTGAAGCGTTACAATGAATGTGAAAGGAACACTTGTCAACATTGATGACGCCGTGATCAATGCGGCTAGAAGCGAGGGCTACAGGAAGGGATGGAATGACAGGAAGCTCCACGATTCAGGCATAATTGAAGATGCAATGAAGGAATCCAGGAACTTCAGGGAGTTCATTGCTGCACTCAGGGAAAGAATGGAGATGCTAGAGGAGTGATACGATGGCCAGAAGAAACCCATTCACCAAGGAATACGACACCGGCAGGAAGGACCAGTATGACATTGATTATTCAATATTCAGGAAAGCCGTAGAGGAAACTCAGACCAGGGAGGAACTGATCAAATATCTGGAAGAACGTTTTTCCTACGTTATATCAAGAATAGCCGACGAGAATGCCAGGGAACTCATGGAGGAACTCGAACTGGCATGATGTGAATTTCCTTATTATCTCGACTATTACTGTGCTCTCCAGTTCTCCTTGGTAGATTCAATATGAACCTAAGGGAAAGCCAATGAATTCACTTTATAATATCTGTACTTAGGTTGATCCAACCAATAATTGATTTTTCCATCCTTTCCCGTATTGGAGGATATCTCTTTCCTAACATACTGCATATCAAGCTTGTAATAAGAAACCTCGGCCTCATAAACGCCAACACAGACAACAAGGTAATCAAACTTACTTGTTATTTCAAAATCAGAAGAAAATGGAACTGGATCCAGATTCGTTAGTGCTTTTACCATTACATAAACATCTTCATCGTCTTTGTGAATTACAATGTGGCCGAATTTTGATGCAGATGTGTCAATTTCAACATTATTTCCATTCTTCGATAGATCGTAGGCAGCTTTGTAAAGGCCAATCCTATGGGTTATGAAATTGTTTTTGCCCTGTTTGTCCATATGAAGTTAGTCACTGAATTACTTTAACCTTTTCGTCCTTTGATTTGTCCGTATCATTTAGCCAGCCCTTAAGTTGAGAAAGCTGTTCCCCAATTTTTCCAGCGGCTCTTTTAATATCCAATTCTACCGGTACAATAGACTGGTAGTTTTTACCGCCAAGCAAGAAAACTTCATCATATCTTAATGCTAGGTTTTGAAAATCCGATGCATAAACGTTCCCGTAAATTTTGGCAGATTCGGTGTCCATCAGTAGGTCATATGGACTTATTTTATCCTTTGAATCAATGAGTCCGTACTTTGCAGATATTATTTTGACATCAAGATGGTTGTTACCTGTTTTCAGATATTTCCTTACCATCCTAAATGTTGGACCATCATAGACGTTAATGGCCTTGCCAGGTCCATCTTTCTTCACCTTGCCACAGGCCATAATTAATAGTCTTTTTGCCTTATTATTTGGCTTAATATTTGTATAATCATTGTTTTTACTTTCACTTTCATGAAGGGGCTTAAGCACATTTTCAATGACGTATTTTCTTGTCTGATCAAACCTGTCATTTTTTGCATCTGCTTGTGCCTTGTTATACTTGAAGATCCATCCCTTGTAGTCGGAGGCCCATACCCCAATCTCGTTAAAAAACTGAAGCCTCTTTCTGTTGAATACCCCTAAAGGGAAGAGTTTTTCGTCAGGAAATTCCGTTCGTATTGCCCGGAGTACATTCTTTAACATCACATCATGTTTAACCTTCACCAAGCGAACGTGTTTTGGTATCTTGTCAAGTAGCCCTCCAATTGCAACGATTTCTAAGCCCAGGTTTTTCTGTTCTCGAAAACTTTGTATATATTCTGCTACTGATTTGCCCTGGGCAACGCCAACCAATTGAAATTTGTATTTTCCCTTCTTATGTTCTCTTAATGCCATTTTAGCACTTTCAAGTGTTTTTTCCCGATCTCTGTAAAAATCTTTTATAATTCCGTAATCAACTCTCATTTCGCTATATGCTGAGAAAATTTCCTTGTAACCTTGATCATTTTTTTGGTATATTCCTGAATCCCCTATCTTGAAAGCTGCCAAATCGAATTCTGCGAACTGCTTCTTAAAATTGCGAGTTGTAAATGCATGGGCCAGGATTCCAAACTCTCCCTTATTCTCCGTAAGTCCACCAAGTATCCGGAGAGAAGCCGGTCTGTCGACAACGAAGAGAGGAATCATACTGGCCTACAGAAGACCCACTATTCATTTAAAAGTTTTCAACGATGAAAAATTAACATGAATTTGCTTTTCTACGCATTTTATAGCAGATTTGTTTAGCTCAAATAATTGTTGTTGACTCAATACGTGGTTATCTTTATTCCAACCTGAAACACAAAAATGCTAGTTTAATCCTGTAAAAGATTGTAAAGTTCCCTATCGACCAAGTTCCCATTATAAAAGCCGGTTTTCTCCACTTCATTCATGAACTCAATCAACGTGGTTATTGGATCGGCACAAGTTATCATTGAACCAATCATGCTCCTGTACTGAGGAAATGCAACATATGCTTTCAATAATCTCATTCCAAACTTGGGAGACAAAAAGATATAGTTTGTCACTCCGTCCTTTTCATAATATTTTCTCCATTTGTGTTCAGAACTTATGTCCGGCATTGACTCTGGAAGCCCGTACATGACTTTATTTCTTAAATTGTTAAGTATTTCTCTATTTATGGAACCTATAGCTGTAATCTTTTCGTATTTCACTTTTAGATTTGCAAAAGCGGCAATAGAATCAACTGAATAATCGTAAAATGCTAAGCCTACTAGTAAGTTCTTTTCCATTCTTTCTTGGCCGTTATGAACTATATGATATATCGTATAAACCTGGCCTACGTACAGGCCTTCTCCAAGCTGCGACAAGTCTTTGTATATACCATACTCCATGGTCAGCATAATAGGAACTAAGTCTGGTTCCCGGCCACTGAATGAAATGAAAGATGCATCAACTTCTACAGTTTCAATTCCCTTGGTACCAAAAGAAAAAACGGACTTACGGCGTGCTCTCCTGAAACTGTCCTCTGTAAACTTCAATAATATGATATTGAAAGTGAAATCAGCCTCATCTCTACCATAGCTGTTCCTGGTTTTCACATGAAAGTACCTCTCAGTAGAAATTGGGATATATCTTACTTTGCCATGGTCTTCCTTTGCATAAACGACAGGAGGTTTCAGTGAAATAGAAAGGTTGAGCATCTCAATGTAAAAGTCGAAAAGAGCATCTGGCAAAGTAAATTTCTCTATTTTACCGTAGGATACATAGTTGTTATCTATTTTAGTTTCGTGTGGATCAATTAAAACTATTTCATTTATTTTGCTTATTGTCTCTCGAATTTTATCGGAAATGTTTGAGGTAGTTGCAGTAAGAGAGACAAGTTGTCCCTTTTCCGGAAGAATTGCCGGGTAAAATGTGTTAGATACAAAAATAGTGCGCATTCCACTTTTTAAAAAGTTTGTTACAGTAATTACCTTTGTTCTCCTGTTGAAGAATGGAGAATAGAACGGATGCAAAATCATATACTTTGACAACTCACTACTTTCTGTCATTCTAATAGCCCCGAAAGCATCTCCTTCTGTGGTTTATCAACGATCTTTATTGTTACGTTTTCACGATTCTTGTAGATGCCGCTATAAGTAATGTTCGCACTTCCTAAGTAAATCAGATTATGGCCTAGAACTGCTTTAGTATGGAGCCCTGCTATTATTTCAACCCTAAAGCCTTCTCTTTTAAACTGCCACACTGCATCTTGTGTATATTCATCATCATTTGACATATCACTGGTGAAAATTTCCGTATCTACACCCCTTGCGCGCTCTTCCAAGCAGAGCTCCAGCAGTGTAACTTTCCTTAGCGGACGTTCCCAAGGCCTAATCAATGGAACAGATGCATTGATCCAAGGAGATATTATGTAGACTTTCTCATTTGCTGGGGTAAGTAAGTAAATTGTTGGAATGAGGTATGATAAATGTTCACCTCTAAAGGAAAAATACACCATAATCTTCACCAGGTAAATTAGCGCTTTTTACAATTATACCTCCATCTTTTACTAGATCTGCAACTTTATTTTGATCATTTGTCTTAATTATAAGTGTGTCAAAATACCAGTCTGCGACATCTCGGCTGATGTGATCTAACTGCTCATCATCACCCATCTCACATGACTGTAGAGCCAGACAATAAGGACATCCATCTACGCAAGTTGGATAACTTTCCACTACTTCGCCCTCTGACAGGGATAGAGCCTGTGCAATCTCTTTTGTAAAAACACTTCTCTCGGATAGAGACCTTGTAGCAGAGTACTGCCTCATTAACTCATTATAAACATCCTTGCGCTGAGAAGAGCTATTAATTTTATCGTGCTCCTCACATGCAATTATTGAACCCATATCTTGAATAACCCGATTAGTGGAGAAAGTGAGATATTCAATAAAGGCCAATAGATAACCTGAACCACCTTCTTGTAATTCACCAACTATTATTTTATAGTCAGATTCATCGATCTGATAGACGAATTCCTCCGGAGAAACCCCTGTGACGGTAGATATTGTTTTAAGCCAAAGGTGTGCTATGCTATGTAACACGTCTCTTAATGAGAATTGTCCTCTTTGAGGATAAGTTTGCTTAAATTTTTTAAATAAATCTTCGACTCTCTTTTTTCCTATTTGAATGCTTAATGCGTGACTGCTTATTTGATACCCATAAGACCTACTAGCTTCAATAGGAATTAGTTCTGATTCTGTACCCGGCATATATGTATCAAAATCATTATCATAGTAACAGTACCTAACATTAAGCTCTACACCGGTAAGAAGTAGAGTAATTAGAGCTGATTTGGAGAGCGTGATTCCTCTAAAAGGACTTGTTAAATCCCCAGAAAACTCGACTGATATTTCTTCTATAGGGGAGGCGTAAGCTCTAACTGCTGACAACGCATCGTTACAATGCGGGCACACCCTTGCGTTTTTATCTACAAAGGTGATACAATTTTGGCAAAAATTGACCACATCGTTTGTACTATCTAATGCGGTTATCCTCTCTATCCTTACTGAGGTAGGAAGGATTATGGCAGACTCATTATTTATAAAGTTCACGCCATCTATGAAACTAGCAGTTTCAAAGATATGCTTTGTTCCATCTCGTCTTATTTTTGGTAGGCTAACAAGCTTATAGCCATTAGTCCCATATTCGTTAAGTCTTAAGGGAAAGAATTTGTAAATTAGATCCCTAACATCAATACTTTCACTAGCCTCGCCGGGTGTATGAATATATCTTTCGCATTCAGTCCCTGAAGACGAAAACAGATTATTTGGTGGAAGCACTGGGATTTTAGGATTAGTATTAGTGCTTAACTTAAGGGAGTGGGTGAAAAAGTATTGAGATCTAAGAACATACTTTACAATTTCAGAATTCATTGTTCTTGTGACTGCTTCTTTTAATTCAAATAGGGCTCTTAACTGCAGAAACAATATTCTGACCTGATTCTGAGCATTAGCTAGAGATTGAGTGTTAGCAATTCTATTAATATCCGAATAAGAACTTCCAGAAATTCTCGATATATCTGTGTTTAGGTATGTAATTGATAAAGTATGTAGAAATGTTAACAAATCTCTTTGATTTTTCTGTTGGTTTGTATTGACATTTCCATTTCCTTCGAGATCATTTATTACCAAACTAAATCTGGTGTTTAATTCTTGCATAATGCTAATTTTAAGTGCATCCGAAAGCGAAGAAGAGTCTACTCCTTTGGCCAGTTTTGACCTGACTTCGTTTACATATTGCAAAGGAGTTAGACCATCCAAAATAAATTCATTTAATCGCTGTCTCTTAGCTTTGATTGCCGTTTCTACAGCTGTATCATTAAAATTTTTAAAGGAATTGAAATCAGAATAATTGTTTATATTTTGTAAGTCAAGAAAATTTAAGTTAACTTCTTGCTCCAAGAAATGTAGAAAATCGGAATTAATGTTTTTCAATACGGTTGCCCAAGCAGATCTAAACTTGTAAATATAGTCATTATCCCCAACATTTATCCCTGCAATGAGACGGAAGTATTCTGCATCGATATCCTCATAGATAGACTCTAATTCTGAATGCACTTGATTAATAATTGTATTATTTTCTTCAAGAGGTAAACGATATGGACGTGTCAGTAGTTGAGACCCTAAGGAGAAATAAAGATAATCATTGGACCGATCTCCTAGGATAAAATAAAACTCTGGTGTTATTCCTATGCTTCTTCCAGCTCTTCCTTTTCTTTGAATGTAATTGAATATTGTATAAGTTGCTCCGTACTGCACTAAATGGGCAATATCAGGAAGATCAATTCCAAGCTCAAGCTCCGCAGTTGAGAGTATGACATTTGAGGTTGCGATTCTAGCAGTTTGCAAACTTTGAGAAGATACAGGGGTAATACTTAAGGAACTAGGAGCGGAGACCCCCCTACTTTCTCTTAATATGACCCAGCATTCTCCACCGGCAAAAACTCCACAAGAATTATAGCAATTTGTTTTCAATCCCGTGCATTGATCATTAATGAAGCCATTTCGGCCATTGAGCAGCCCATCTAATCTAAAATCTTGCAAATGTTTGTTGTTATAGGCATCCTCAACTTGTCTAGAAAGTAAACCAACAGCGTCTATGGAGTCTATAAAAACAAGAGTCTTGTCAGTGTTCCTTGCATAAGATGATTGTAGTAGTAACATGAATTGTATGAAACTCTGGCTTTTAAGACTATAAGAAGAAGCACTTTGTCTAACTTTATCTGCAGCCTTTATAAAATAATAGGTTTCTCCATTAGGGATTGGTTTTTCATCCATAGGTTCTGGTTGAAAAACTTCAACGTCATTCCCGAAAATCTTCCTACCAAATTCACTTGGTGAATCGATAGTAGCACTTAAGCCGGCAAATATTAGCCGTTCTTTAGGCTTTAATTTCCTAATTTCTCGTATCAAGGAACTTGCATGACTGCCGTAAATCGAATTATAGGTATGAACCTCATCAACTATTACAGCTCTTAACCTTTTTTTAAAGTCTTCACGCACATCTGGATCAGACAGCAAGGATTCCAAAGAATTAAAAGTTGTAAAAAGGAGATTAGGTTTTATAGTGCTATGTGTGTCTCTTGAAAGTGAAATCCCCAACTCTTTCTGGCAAGCATTACATTTCCATGGTCCGGACGATAAAAATCTAGCGCCTGTCCCCCTTGGGCCGCTTGTGTAGTTTTTTGTTCTAATAAAGAGATCAGCTTCGAATTCTCCTCCACAAGAACATTTCATCAATAACAACTTGGCCCTATCTTTATTTGAATTTACATAAGTGACTCGCATGAGATCATTTTCAAAAGAATAGTTCCAGTGTCTCTGATAGTCTATTTTTGCATTACTAGGCGTTCTCCCTATCATAATGTTCTTTTGTTCACCTTGATAAATCGTCCACTCCAGTTTTGGTTTAATCTCAGTCATCTGAATTCCAAGCTTTAGTGCTTTTGAACCCAAATTATAATCTCCGAGCCTTTTTAGTTGATCAAAAACAAGTGCTCTTCTTGGCACTATAACAAGAACAAGCTCTCCAGTTTCAACTGAATGCTTTATTAACGGAGGCATAATTGCCTCTGTTTTGCCAAAACCAGTTGGTGCAGCTATAATAATATCCTTGGAGGTTTTATTTGTAAGAACCTTGTTTAAAAATTCCCAACTTTTTACCTGATACGTCATAAAGTTTTGAAACTTTACCATATTTGCAACATCAAGTAAATACCCCTGGAGTGTACTTTTGGAGACGGAGGCATTCCGCTCATGCTTAGTACCAAATTCAACCTTGAGGGATGAATTCAGCAAAGGAGCTTTACTATCTCTGGCTAACTTTAGTCTTTGTTTCATTTGAATGATGGCTCTAGCCAATAATTCGTTATCAATTGATACATTGGGCAAATTTCTTAGCAAGTGCAAATCATTTACATTGTCTAATCTGGTCATTTAGTCACCTTCTTAATATATTTCTGGATCATATTTCCTAGGGAGTTCCCAAAGATGACAGGTCGAAAGTTTTTAGATCGTCTTCGAGTAAAAAAATTTCTTCCCGGATAAATTTTATACAATTTCATCTTAAGAATATTCTCTTGAAACAAGAGGGTGTCCTTGTCTTTACCATTAAACTTATATTCCACTTTCCTTTTATTCATTTCGGTCACTCTTCAGAATCTCCTCAATTTCCTTCAATTTTTGCGCAACCAGTTTCCCTCTTTCCGTAAGATAAAGAACAGTCCTGGGAGGATACTTAGAATTGTCAATCTCTTCCTTTATCAACTTAAGCTCCTTGGCCTTTCTTATGGACGGATACATAATGTTCGGATAAATCTCTGAATTATCAACAATTGACTGAACATTTGTTGGTGGGTTATCGTTTAAATAAATTAGCAAACGAATCAGACCTGATTGCTTCTCTAGAATTTTTATTGGATTGTTAGTCAATATGCATGATGTAGACTTTAAGAGAAAATAACTTTTTTACGTCAGAGTCGTAAGTTGATATGCAGAATGTATAAATACATACTCTACATATCAACTTACAATGTCATTTGTGAGAAAGAACATAACCATACCTAAGGAACAGGAAAAATTCCTGTCAGAGAACAGTATGAGTTTATCCCGTTTGGTCCAGAAAATTCTTTCCTATATGATGGAAACAAAGACCACGACTCTTTCCAGAAATGACATTGAGGAGATATTTTGCAGAGGTGATAGATGAAAACGGAAAAAATGAATGGTTTGCTAGACCACATTACAATATTCAGCCGACTAAAAAAGATTACCCTGCACCAGTATGAGAGGAGGGATCCGCTCAGGGAGATGATCCTGGACATCCAGGACGTCATCGGGAACCTCATGGAATTCCGGATGGGCAACCAGGATAACAGATTCCTTGAGATCACCATAAGGGATGCCGCAAGGATTCAGAGCAGGCTCGTCTCAAAATATACCAGGCTGTATGGGGAATTTCCTTTCACGGTTGTGGAGGTGGAGCAGTGAGGAAACCTTTTCACTTTACGCCTTTCCTGGCTTCATGCTCCTCAATCAGAATACTAACGACATCACCAAGGGAATCAACCTTAAGCTCAAACTTCAGGTTCCTTAGCTTGTCATACAAATCCTTGGTCAGGGAGATTTGGGGATATTTTTTTGTGGGGTGTCCACGAGTTCCAGGCATCTCAGGTATTATGAGATTCTTGAAAATAAAGAAATTCCCCATAATATCGATGCTATCGATAGATTTATTACCAGGGATGGTGTATCGATAATGTCGATAAAGATGCCTAACAAGAAATTTCCGCAGATATCCGTGTCTCAGGGGACTTACGTGTCTTTACAGAACGTTAAGTTCGAACTGAAAGCACGGAGCATGAATGAAACCATAGAAGCACTGGTTAAAGAGCATATGAACAGGATGGAGGTATCAGCATGAGCTATTCCAATCATTTAATGGATCACAACAGCAGGGTTGCGCACTCCTCTTCATGGTACGAACCGGATGATCCGCTTGAGGACCCTCCGGATCTGAATAAGTCAGATTTCACTGTACCTGTGGCTGCTGGAATGAAATGCCCAGTATGTGATGAGGGTCTGAATGAAACATGTGATTACTGTGGTGAACCCTTCAAAAGCAAAAGCAGAGGGGGGATTTCATGCGGGAAGAAGAAAGCCAGGGAACTTGAGACCGGCCATATCTGCCATGACTGCTGGAGCAACCTTCCGGATGGGGGTGATTCTGAGTGAGATGCATAAACTGCGGCAGGGAACTCACTGATCCCGAATCAGTGAGGAGAGAGATAGGACCAGTATGCCTCTCCAGGGTTAAGAGTGAGGAAAGGAAACAGAAGCTGCTCCCGGAGGAGCGTATCCTCACATCAGACATGGGAGGAGAGATTGCCGATCTCATTGCAAGTACATCAGGAAAGTCATTCCATTGCATCGGAGGATCCTCTGAACATGTGGAGAATGTGGGAACATGGTATGGATATCCACATTCCGGCGGCATTGCGGATTCAAAAGGAAAGAGATGGTGGGCCTACCAGAAATGCACCATATCCAATTATGAGACTGCCTGGTGGAAGGTTGAGAAGAGGATCCGGAAACTGAAGGAGCTGGAGGTGGAGGCATGAATCACTTTTCATTTCTGAGTTCCCTTCGCACAAGCTCCTTAACAAGGTCTGCAACTGACGTGTACTCAGGATGTGATTTCAGGTATTCCAGCATCTGCTCATACAGGGGCTCAGGCAGGGAGACCTGTCTGTATCCTTTAGCCATATACTATGTATGGTATAGGTTTCTATCAAACATTATGACGTATGTTTACACCATTTATAGTAGAAAACTTAATATGACTTTCAGTATTTCTACCAAACATGGTAGAGGAGTTGAGAAAATTGAAGGGTTATAGGCAGGTCTCGCTACCGGATGCCCTTTACAGGGAGATTGAGGCAAACCTGGAGAGATCGGGTTCGTTCACATCTGTGGCTGACTTCATAAAGTACGTGGTCAGGAAAGAACTTGAAAAGGGTGTATCCGCATGATGCTCAACGGCATCCATTATGACAAGATGGACTTCTATGATTTCACTGACGATGGCAGGATCATCTGCAAAATATGCGGCAGAGAGGTAAAGTCATACAGGGGAAGACGCACACACCTGACTGTTAAGCATGCTGATTATTTCGGTGTTCAGGAGGAGAAAGGCCAGTGGATCAACATCTGCGAATTCACAAGGAAGCAGAGGGAGAACCATGCCATGAAGATGGCGGAATGGTACAACTCATCGGGATGGAACAGGACAGAGGTGAGGAGATGAAAACAAAATCAGGGGAAATAGATCCGGCTGATTACTTCAGGCCTGTCAGAATAGATGGTCACACCAAATGGGAATGCATCTTCTGCGGCAGGCTTTTTTCCAGAAGCTCAAGAGGCAAGCACCTCAGGAACAGGCATGCGGAAGAGATCGGCTACGTTCCCGATTCATATTCGCCACCTGATCCTGAGAAGATCAGGGAAGTCTGGATTAAGGTGGTATGAAAGCGGAATGCACAGGGTTGATCTCCATGAACGGATCAATGAAAGTCTCGGCAGGATCACAAGATCAGCAGTGGAGAAGGAGATAAGGAGGATTGTTGAGGAATGATTTTTGACAGCGACGGAAACCTGATACTTCCTTCCGGAACGGCAAGGGAGTACAGGATAATTAAGAGAAAACTGAAACCAAAGGCCACGGGTGTCTTCGTCATATGCCCAAGGTGCGGAAACACCTGGGAGAGGAGGAGCAGAGCAGCAGGCACCGTCAGATGCCATTCATGCAATGAGAAAATACAGGTAGAGGAGATATTATGATAGCAACAGAGGCAAGCATAAGCGGGATTGACGAGACAAGGAAGGAGTACTATGACTATCTTTCCTCAATATACGGGGAGATAGCAACGTACCTGAAGATACAGGACGGCGCGGTGAATGCCCAGAAGCTTGAACTGATGTTTGAGAAGACTGCATCGCCGTTTGTCTACTGGAACGAATCAAGGACCAGGAATGAGGCCAGGCAGTCCATAAGCGACGAGAAGAGGATGAGCCTTCTCAAGGCTCTTGCGGCCAAATACAAACTTAAGATCTCAGAGGATAAATTCCTTATAACCTCGAGATTGGAAACTGAAGAGTTCAAGAGGCTGTCTGAAAACATGAAGCTGGCGGGATACCGTTACGATTCAAAGGACAGGGCATTTGTGAGGGATGTGAAATGACTCAAAATCAGGGCACTCTTGATTCAAAGCTTCAGGAATTCAGGATATGGGCCATGACACTTGGAAGGTACAGCCCATCGACAGTCAAGAGGGCAGTGAGGAGGATAAGGAGCTTCTCAAAAATCATGGACCTTTTCAACCCGAACCAGGAGAAGCTGCTCAACTTCTTTGCATCTGAGATCGAGAAGGGTGTGAAACCTCATACAATAAACAACCAGAGGAAGGATCTGGCGGCATGGTTCCGCTTCCTGAATATAGGCATAGAGATGCCGAAGATCCGTGAACCGCCTGTTCCCGACCCCTGGATACCTTCAGACGATGAGGCAATGGCCTTAATGAACGCCGCTTCAAAGCTGAGCAGGAGAAAGGAGATCAACCTCAGGAATTCCATCATTGCCTACCTTGCATTCTTTGGCGGAATCAGGGTCGGAGAACTGGTGCAGATCAATGTGAATGACGTCATGGATAATGGCATCAGGATAAGATCTGAGAAGGGCGAAGCAGAGAGGATCATAGGACTGCCAGATGAGATTCTGGAAGACGTGAGAAGATACATCAGGGACTACAGGCCGTCATCAGATCCGACGGCACTTTTCACAACACCCAGGGGAAGGATGACCTATGATTATGTACGGAATCTGGCCAAAAGGATCGGGGCTTTCACGGGGATCAAAAAGTTCCACTGGCATGCTGCAAGGCACTGGTGTGCCACGGCCCTGTTGAAGGGCTACCGG
>DARE01000010.1:0-4086 GCA_002503205.1 Thermoplasmatales archaeon UBA447
CCATTGACGCGTTTTACCCATCCCTTATCCCCAGAGGCTTTACGCTTCTTTATCTGGTTGAATCGATTAAAACTCTCGACCTTCTCTCACCTGTCCTAAGGAGCTTGGGGGCTGCATTTATTGTAGGTGGGCTTGCTGTTGGTCTTGGAATACCTGCTGGTTACGGTCTCAGTAAGTTGACAGCAAGAATATCTAACAAAATTGTAGTGCTCATGTTTCTTGTGAATATGATGCCCGGACTTGTAGTGGCAATTCCTATCGCCACCTATTTCATCAAAGTTGGTCTCTACAATGATTACATCGGTGTTGGTCTGGCGCAAGAACTGGTGGTTCTTCCTGTTGCTGTTTTCATTATTCTTGGAGGTTTCCGGGCGTTACCGCGAGACCTGGAAAATCAGGCTCTTGTTGATGGTGCCAGTATGTGGACTTCCCTCGGAAGGGTTCTTATCCCACTTAACAGAGCACCAATATTCGTTGCTTTCCTATTATCATGGATGACCTCATGGGACGAGTTCACCTATGCTGTTATCGTGTCTCCAGCAGATCCTACATTTCCGGTGAAGCTTTATAACTATATATCAAGAGGAGAGCCAAGTCTGGCATCTGCTTTTGCCCTGATTGTGACGATTCCAGTGATAATTATAGCCGCAATACTTCAGAAATATCTAAAAGGACAGTATCTGTCAGGAGGAATGATCTGATGACCGTAAAATTGAATCTCAAGGACATAACTAAAAAGTTTGGCTCAAAAGTAGTGTTGAACAGATTGAATCTGGAAGTGAATGAGGGAGAGTTCATGGTCATACTTGGCCCATCGGGCATGGGAAAGACAACCATGCTACGTACTATCGTTGGAATAGAGCAGCCCAACAGTGGGAGAATTATTGTGGATGGTGTTGATGTCACAGATAGGCCACCAAATAAAAGGAACCTGTCTATGGTTTTCCAGAATTATGCGCTCTACCCAAACATGAATGTATACAAGAATATAGCATTCCCGCTGAAAATGGCACATGTATCAAGACAGACAATAGATTCAAAGGTCAAGGAGGTAGCAAAGCTTCTGAACATTGATCAGGCAATAAATCAGAATGTCACGACCCTGAGCGGAGGGCAGAAGCAGAGAGTGGCTCTGGCTAGGGCTCTTGTCCGTGATCCTGCCCTATTCTTGCTGGACGAACCCTTGAGCAACCTTGACGCCAGAGTAAGGTATACTGCAAGGCAGGAACTGAAGAAGATCCAGAAGGACCTTGGAAAATCGTTTGTCTATGTCACTCATGACCAGTCGGAGGCTCAAAATCTGGCAGATCGTGTTGCAGTTCTTCATAATGGGACAATAGAGCAGATTGGGCCATATGAGGAACTATACAACTATCCTGTCTCCGAGTGGCTGGGGGATTTTCTGGGCGAGTTTCCAATGAATTTTGTCGATGGTGATAATCTTGGATACCCAGGCACCCACATTGGCTTTAGACATAACTGGGCCAGACTTTCTGGCGATGGCATTCCAGCTACTGTCGTCCTTGTGGAGATAACTGATGATGGATACAATACACACTGTG
This sequence comes from Thermoplasmatales archaeon UBA447, assembly GCA_002503205.1. Taxonomy (GTDB): domain Archaea; phylum Thermoplasmatota; class Thermoplasmata; order Thermoplasmatales; family Thermoplasmataceae; genus UBA447. The sequence continues at coordinate 1,563 of DARE01000010.1, forward strand.
CAATTGATAATGAAAAACAGATAATTGTGAAAGCAGAAAAGAAACTTTCCCTGGGGGACAAGGTAAAAATAATGCCTCAAAAGATGAATATATACGAGGAAGGTAAACTAACAAAAACAGTTTCAGCCTAAGTATGATTTCATTTAGAATTAACTTTGTTAGGTATAATCGTACATTTTTACTCTTTATATTATTAATTTGTTCATTGACTATATTAATAAATATACACGTATTAAAATTTAATGGATAAGAATTATATAGTTAATTTTCTCTTTGGAAATATGGAAAATAATCCACAACCTAAACCTAAGAAAAGCAATAAAACATTAATAGCCGTCGTTGCGGTGGTTATTGTTGTTATTGTGATTGGGTCATTTGTAGCCTTGGATTACAATAACCTTGTAAAGCCGAGCAAGTCACTGAGTGGAACACAGTATCTCGCTGTGTATCCGGGACCTAATGGAACAGTTAGCTCTGCACATCTGCTGGGAGGTCATGTCCTAGCTGAAGCAGCGGGAAGTACTTCTTCTGCAGATCAGGCTGCTGCTGTGGCCTTTATGGCTTACCTCATGAACCCTGGAGTTCAGTACCAGTATGAAGTGAATACAGGTTTCATTCCTGTGGACAATTACTCATACGCAAGCAGCGGGCACCAAATGACAACTATACCGACCACTCCAGTGAATAACTCTGTTTCTGGAACAATTTATTACTACTATGATCAGACGTCTGCAGATGTTCCGTTTATAACAAGTGTCATAAATGATTTTCAAAAAATGTACCCCAATGTAAATGTAAAGTCTTCAAATATAGCAGCAACATCTATAGTGTCAACAGTCGAGGCAGAAGTCAATGCAGCGAATGGACAGACTATAGTCATGAGCATTGACAACCTGGATATTGGAACACTATACTATGGTGGATACCTCATGTCAATCTCCAGTTCAACTCTTCAGGCTATTGAACCAAATGGAGGAATGATATCCTCAATGAACAACCTTACAGACAAAATGGTAAGCCAGTTTGGTGCACTTTATTTCCTTCCACAGGGAGTTAACATCCCACTTGTATGGGTGAACATGAACGCTCTGAATGCTGCTGGCATTAAGACACTACCATCAAACAACACCCAGCTGATGAATGATGCAAAAGCTCTCTATAAGCACTATGGAGTTGGCATGATCAACTTCCAGGGACATGGCGGTGCCAGTACAGCAACAGAACTGTACCAGTGGATTGTTCAGATGGGCGGAAACCCGATGATGTTCAACTCTACAGCAGATATTCACACATTTGAGTTCCTGTACAACCTGAGCCCATATTTCAGCCCAGAGTACAAGACATCATACTGGAAGAACTACCTTGGACTTTCATCAAACAAGTATTCTATGATGGACTACCAGTGGCCAGGATCAGTTAATCTGACTGCTCTGGGTATGAACACATCAAAGACAAACTCGGTCCTCAATGTTTCGCTGCAGGCCATGAAAGAGGGAGTATTCCTCAGAGACCCTGTACAGTGGATATCTGAATGGCAAAACCTCATAGATAATGCCTGGACGCAGATAATCGTGGATCATGGAAACTACTCTAAGATACCATCAATACTGAGTTCCGAGAACAGTTCAATGTACAGTTATCTGCTCAGCACTTACAACTATACAGTTGCACATAACTACGAGATGGGGCATTACAAACCTATATCTGTCTGATTTAAACTTTATTTTTTTTATTAATCTACAATAAATTTTTTTACCATTTTCTTTTTATGAAGCCTGAAAGATTTGCCAGATGAGATTGTAGCAATTAACAAACTCAAGTCGCCTGAAGGGTTTCTATATGCAGGGTACCCCAAGTTCATGTCGTTGTTCGGACGAGATTCTATGATAACGTCCCTTTCCCTAATTGAAATGTATCCGAACATTGCAGTCGCGAGCCTGAAATCTCTCGCAAAGTTTCAAGGAAAAACTTATGATTTTGAAATAGCTGAAAGCCCTGGAAAAATTCCTCATGAGGTAAATCTTGATATTTCTCTGATTGAGAAGAGGTCCAAAGATGTTCCCTGGCTTAAGTACGGTCCCAATTATTTCTCAGTTGATAGTACCCCTCTATACGTCATAACACTTCTCACTTATCTGAAAAGTAAGGCAAATGATCTGAATACACAGATGCTGAATAGTCTCAAAGTGTCCATTGAATTCCTGTTGAGTTCTGTTCATGAAAGGGAATTTCTTGGTTATGACAAATCCCCTGTGGCAAAGGGCCTTGCCTCGCAGTGCTGGAGAGATGGAATAGGAGATATTCTGGAGAGACTGAAATCTCCTGTTTTTGTTTCAGGAGTACAGGCTTTACTTGCAGAAAGCTTTGAACTTATTCTGGGATCAGATGATGAAATACAAGAATTCCTAGGCCCTGACATGTTAAATGAAGTTAGGGAGAGGCTATCCTTGCTGAGAGCATTGTTCTACGATAGATTCTGGATAGAGGAGAAAGGATACCCTGCACTGGCGATAGATGGGGATGG
>DARE01000010.1:4180-12634 GCA_002503205.1 Thermoplasmatales archaeon UBA447
GAGCAATGGAGAGTGATCTTTTGACAGAATACGGAATGAGATGCATGTCATCCGGGGAGAAGGAATTCGACCCTCTTGCGTATCAGAGAGGCTCTATTTGGTCTCATGATAATTTTCTTGTCATCAGGTCTCTGATAAGAGCCGATTTCAGGCGTGAAGCGGAGGCAGTAGCTGCAGGTGTTATGAAAGCGCTAACCTCTATTGGCTCGTTTCCAGAATACTATTCAGCAGACGCAAGGGGTTCTCTTATTCCTCAGGAAAAATTGAGGATAAGGCCATGCGATCCACAGGCTTGGACTGTTGGAACCTTTATATTTATCAAAAATAATTTCCCCAGTCTCAAAGCCTGATATAGGGAGAGAACGATGGTTGATACTTTAAATTACAAGGTTCAGCACTTTCTTCATTCTGGAAGAACCGAATGAAAATACCTCAATAATCTGCCCTCGAACCTCAAGCGGAAAGGCCTTAAGCAGTTTTGATAAGCCAATGTAGATCACTCCGCCTAAAACAATGAGTAAAGGAAGGAAGATCAATGAAGACATTATGCTCATCTGAAGATAGTATATAACTCCAAACATTACCGCTGCGGATAACCAGATCTTCCCAAGCCTCGTAGCATCAATTCCAAAAATTCCTAGCTTCCTGGAATATGCAAAAAGAAGCAGGAAGCTTGTAACGCTAACTGATGAGTTTGCAAGGGCAGCCCCGCTTAGACCCATGCTGGGGATCAGTGTGAATGAAAGAGTCACATTTGAGATCAAAGTTGAAATTGTGACTATTATGAAGAACCTTGTCGCCCTCACTGAGGATACAGACTGTGTAAGCACATTCTGAGTGACGAAAACGGCAGTTATGAATAGAAGAATCATCAAAGGTCCGGTTCCAGGAAGGTACTGGTCATCTGCGAACAGTTCAAGTATCTGTGGTGCCAGAGCTGCAACTCCAAGTGCGGCTGGAGTGTAAAGATAGGAGAGAACGCTGGATGAAACTGCTGTCGCATCCTTTATGTCTGCTCTCTGGCCATTTGAATAGAGCTCAGAGAACTTTGGAAGAAGAATATTGTTTATTGGGCCGGCAAGAATAGCAAGTGAACTGGAAATCAGCAGAACAAAGCTATATATGCCTAATTCTGCAGTCCTGAAGAAATAGGCGACCACAAACCTGTCAATGTATGAAGACCCGTACCCTATGATGCTTGAAAGAAGCAATGGGAAGGAATATTCGAAAACGGGACGTAGTGTAATTCTTTCAGCTCTTCTTTTGCTGAAATCCAAAAAGAATATCATTCCCATCAGAAAGACAAAGACACTGCCACCGTAACCAAGGGCAAGTCCCAGAATGGCATAGGTTATGCTATGTGTCATGTAGAGAAGAATGAATGAAATAAAATATGAAAAAGATTGCCCGAATATTGAAATGATTGCAGAGAACCTGAAGCCCTGAAGGCCCAGTATTATTCCATTGAATATGCTGAAACAGACGAGAAAGAACAATTCAATTGCAAGGTATCTAACAACAAGGTAATCTGAGGAAGTGTGGAAGAACAATATGCTTATGTAAGGTGCAATCACGAAGGTCACTGCAGAACCTATGGCCGCAAAGATAAGGCCTATGACAATCATTTTCATTATAAGAGAATGAACTGCCTCGTAATCTCCTCTGCCGAGATAATATGATATGAAATGCTGGGCACCTTGCTGAAGTCCAAGACTGAAAACAATGTTGAATATTGTAACAATGGCAATAAGAAGTGACATCTCACCTACAATTGAAGTGGGGAATGTCTTCGCAAGAAAAATGTAGAATATCAATCCGCTAATAAAAAAAGTGAATGTGCTGGCATACTGGTATACACTGCCAGCTATTGCTGATTGACGCTCTACCTTAAGTATGGAAATGACCAATTTACTCGCAATGGGGAAATGGGATTATAATTTTTCCTCATTTATTCGGATGTTCGAACTAATTTCCCAATGTGGTATCCTTTGCCTTTGATATTCTACTGATAATTCCATTGAGGCCTAAGATGAGAATTATGTATCCTATTATTGAAAGGAAAATTGCTATTATTGCTCCTGCTTCTACTGAACCACTTGAAAAGGCAGAACCAACTCTGAATAATCCGATGGTTAGCATTATTATTCCGACTATCAATAAGATTGCACCAATTGCAAGAAGAATCGTTCCTAAGATGACAACTCCAGTCAAGTGAGTAGATACTGACAGAGAGGACGATGTGGATGAAATTGTGGAAAATGAGGTTTCTGCAATAACTGCAAAAATAACTACAAGTAATAGACCAACAAGAACAAGAATGGCACCGGTTGCTCCTGTCCGTACTGTTGGTTTAAGATGCGACAGTTCCTTTAATCCCTTATATATCAGGATGTAGGCAGCTACTGATATCACAACATCAATCAAAATCACAATTATGATATCAGTGATGGATGAAGATAAAGAACTCAGGGAACTTGCAGAACTCAATGTCCCTAAAGGTCCGAGGATTCCACCAATGCTAAAGGTCCTCAATAGTATGTAGTCTAATGCTATACCCAATACAAATTCCAAAATAAATATCAAATATCCATTTCGCAGGAGTTTCAGACCCCTTAGAATGTTAGTTCCCGAGATGGAGTGATTTGTGGAGTTGCCAGGTAGATCAGATGAAAGATCCTGGCCACAAACCTCACATTTTGTATTTGTGTCAGGGTTAGAATACTGGCAGTTTGGACATAACTTTGTCATGATATGGTAACAATAGGTATAATAAAATATTTTTCCAAAAAACTAACTCTGTTGATATAGTTATCTCATTAATGCCAAGTACTGGATGCATAGTAGTGCATGTTGGGAGAAACAATCAATACACTTGATATCCTTATATTCACAGAACGCATTCAAATTAAATGGATTCCATGGAGGCTCTTCTTGGTAAAAACAATTCCTTAATCGAACCCACTGACTACAATTACAGAATTTCTTTCATAGCAGCCTCCAGTGCAATTGATGAAAAAGTTGAAAACTCTATTTACAGTATTTCCAGAATAGGAGAGGAACTGGGAAGGGATTTTGAAATCATTCTTTCCACCCCATTCAAGAGCAGCCTGAAATCAATGGCAAGAATTTTGCTCATCAGGGAGAATTGCCCACAATTTCAGCTAAATGTAGAGGATTTTTCATCTCCCGGAAAAGGAAAGCAGATGTCGTTCGAGAAGGCGACTGGAAAATTCGTAATACCATTCAATCCCGACATATTATATCCTGTTCAATTTTCCGACATACTCCATTCATTTCTAAAATTCAGGCTGAAGAGGCTGTACTACTCTGAACTCCCTCTAGTCAGTTCTGACATAATCAGGGAGGTTGGTGGGTGGCGTGAACTTCTTGTAGGTGAAGACCTTGACCTTTTTGCCAGGATAAGCATGAATTACGGCACTTTGGCAATGCCCTCTGATCTGTTGCCGAATAATGGCTATGGAATCGAAAATACCATCGGTCTATCCAGGATATTTGCCCTGAATAGAATGCCATATGCAGAAAGGATGCAAAATGTCAGGGACCTTATCATATCCTGCAATCTTAGTTTCAAAGAGATGAATTTATTCTCATCATTGCTGGCCGAATATGAGGGTCTTAGGATCAGGGGAATTTCTGCGATGGCACAGATTCTGAAACATTTCCATTCCGTGAAGCCAATTAACTACGACAGGAATAACCTGACCATTTTTATGGAGTCTTTGCTTGAGTCACTTGTTTTAAGGGAATACCAGAGACTTGGAGATATCTCTTCGCATGTTCATCTCAATGTTCACAGGGTCTTATTGAAGTTTCTCAAAAAAAATAGTAATATGTTCAGCGAGATGAGCAATAGCCTCTCTCTATATGTGACGCCAGAATACTGATTTCCTCACTCAGGATAAACTGGTCTGAAGAATAGAATTTTATATTTTGGGTAGATCCTGGCCCAGGTATATGACCTCAAATCCCTCTAGAGTCCTTACAGTATTTGTCATTATTTTTGTAATGTCCATTTATCTTCCAAACCCAATTGTAACTCACAGGAACGCTTACGCTAAAACTCCATTGGAGGAGAATGCCTCAATCGGGCCTAAAACTAATTCCGATTTTTATATTGATCAGAACTTTACCCTTGCCAGTGGAAATAATCTCAAAATAAGTGATCAGAATATTATTATAACTTCAAGTGAACTTGACACTATAGATCTCACGGTCTATGGGCACCTTATTATTGAAAACTGTACACTTTTCATTTCAAATGAAACAATAAACAGAGTCAGCTCCCTGAATATATCGGTGAAGGGAACAGGATCTCTTCTTAAGGTGGAATATTCAAGACTTAACTATTCCGGCACACTTTATATGTCTAAATCCAGTGCGTTGTTCTTTCACACTATTGTTGGTGAGAACAATGGCGGGAATGTGAATGAGCCCTCCAGAGCGCTTAGAATAGATACATATGGCTCAAATGTTTCTATAGTTGACAGCAGAATAGGAGGGCAGACGGTCCTAAACGATCCGGGCAATTTCAGGGCAGGCAATATTTATGGCGTTAATTACAACTCACAGTACCCCGACAGCACCCCGGGAAATATGACAACACGTTCAGTGATAAACACGTCTATAAATCCCATTATTGACATGCTTAATTTCTCCATCAGCTACAAAGCGCTTGCAAACGAAAGCTCAGGGGTGTACTTTTATCTCTACACGAAGTCAGGAATTCTTGACAACATCACTCTTCCATACAGATTGGGGGAAGGAATGAAGACTGTTCAGTTGAATCTGAATGTATCAGCAATGTCTAAAAGGATGGCATTTTATCTCAATAAAAGTGATTTCTGGCTGAGCAAAGAGTTTAACACGACCGATGCCCTTGGAATATTCAATCTTTCCATAACGCTTTTTTCAAACAGTTGGGTAAGACTGCTGGGGGAGAACTATTTCTCGGTGGTTTCAGTGAATTCCACCTATTACTTCAAGAATTCTTCAACTGACTTTAATGAGAACTCCTTTGAGATGGGTGATGGAGCCCAGTCTTATGGAAAGTCGTACATGGACATTATAAATTCTACAGCTGTATTCGTTGACACATCAGTTGAAGGATCAGAGGGCACTATCCTTCCTGTATCGGTGTTAAATTCAACTCTGATCCTGGCCAGGGAAGTTGAATTAGACGTTAATGACTCTGGTTATCCCTATCCCGTTGAAAATTTCAGTATTAATCCGTTAAATGGCACCTATGCAAATATCCAGTATTACCTGGCAGCCGGTATTCTTTCAAAAGTTACAAATAACTGGGAAAGTAAAAATCAGACAAATGCAGTCGCTGTTCCATATTTCTATGATTCTTACAACAATGAATACAATTTCACAGACTTCATTTACAGTGCAGACAATGGTACCTTGACAGGGATGGTTTCCATCGATCCCTTTCCGAATATGGGTTCGAATGCATCCATTGCAGTTCAGAATATCAATATGCCAATAGAATCAGTAAAACTTGTCTCTGCCTATCTTAATCTATCCGGGATCAGTTCCTTCAGCGTGAACGTTTTCGACGGTTTAGAAAAAAATTCATCAATAGATGTATGGGTGAACATTGAAAATAAGACTGATGGATTCAATGAGACTTTCAATTCGAATTTAAAACCTAATTCAAATGGGTTTTCAATTATAAGGATGAAAATAGAAGGAATAATTCCCGGGAATTTTTATACCTGCTCTATCCAGAGAGCAAATGATGAATCTGGAGTATTAACTGCAATCAACAGCTCACCAGTAAAATGCCTGGCACTGCTGAACGGAAGTGCTACAATTTCAAGTGCAAGCATCAATAATGCTGGAGAAGGGGGCTCAATTCTTAATGCCTCAATATCCCTGAATTCCCTCCATTCTACTGCAGGCAGTGTGATAATCCGAAACGGAAAATCAAAAGTTATGGCAGAAAATGTTACACTAATGCCAGGCGAGAACCACTTCTCACTTAAAGCTGAGAATTTATCGCAATATCCAGACCTTTTCATTCAGGTTCATGCACCGCTATTATCGAAGAATGCCTCTAACATTATGGCGGTCAAACTGGTTAAGAATTATTATCCTGAAAGGTACCAGGTAAATTTAAGGGAAACCGGACTGGGTGAGAGACCAATGTGGGGCGTCAGAATAAACGGAACCCCTTACATGATATATGGTAATCAGGGCAACATCTCACTTTCCTCTGGCAACTATTCCATACTTCCTATTGGCCCATCTGGCTACAGGGCAGATGTTAATGGCAGTCTGTATGTGATCAATTCGTCCAGTTCGATCAACTTTAATTTTAGCAGGATTCTCTTAAGGCTTGTGTTCATTAACATTGGAAGTGACAATCGCACATGGAAAGTTATCATAGACGGGTCAATTTTTGAAACTGATGGAAGCGAAATTAACATCAGCCTACCGTCGGGTACTTACAACTATGAAATTTCTGAGCCTGCTGGTTATTACACAACAAACAGGAGTTCAATTGTAAACCTTAAAGGAAATATGTCCATAAGCATAGCCACTGAAAAAGTGGAGGGACCCTTTGCAAGATTAGCTGGCCTGTTGTCGAATTCAAAATTCATTGCAGCTTCCATAATCATTCTGATACCTACATTGGCAATTTTTATTAACAGGAGAAGACACAGATGGAATTTGAGCAAGGGAAAAATGTAATATTATTTTAACAGCCCTTTCATATTCACCCATGATCGTTGCAGATGTAACATTTTATCCAATAGGCAAGGGAATATCGGTATCTGATGCAATAAAAGGAGTCATTTCCAAGCTTAGAGAGAGCGGGCTAAAAGTATATCCAAACAGCATGGCTACAGTGATTGAATCCCCGGATATGGAGAATCTGCTTGAAGCGGTTCGGAATGGAGAGAAATATCTCACTGATTTAGGTTACACTCGAGTTGAAACAATTCTCCGTATAGATCACAGGCTTGATCTTGATAATTCTGTGGAAAGAAAACTTAGGGCTATTGGAGAATTATGAGTACAAAGAAGCCGGCATTATTTATTGACAGAGACGGAACGATCAACAGGGATTGCCCTTACTGTCATGATACTTCTCAGATAGACATTTACATGGACGCTGTATCCCTGATAAGAGATTACAGGAAAAGGGGTTATCTGATTATTGTCATCACTAACCAGTCTGGCTTAGGCAGGCACTATTTCTCAATCCAGGATCTGGAAGCATTCAATGAAGAACTCAACAGAAGGCTCAAAGAATTAGGTGCACAATTTGACTACCTGTATTACTGTCCTCACATCCCGGAAGATAATTGCGACTGCAGAAAACCTAAGGATGGTATGATCAGAAGGGCTGTACAGGATCATGGAATAGATCTTGATTCCTCTGTTTTAGCCGGGGACAGGGATGACATAGAAGGAGAACTGGCAAGAAAGCTTGGTTTAAAGTTCATTCATTTCAGGAGAGTCTGATGGAATTTTTTCCTGTTGTTGGAAAATATGGAAAGTTTATCTAATGCTAGTGATAGGGCATTGTTATCGGGGTGCTCATGCCACAGAAGATAAAAATTTCGGCTAAGATAGACGCTGACCTATGGGAAAGAGTTCAAGACTACGGAATTGATTTTTCCAGAGTTATTCGCAACAGCCTGGAGGCAGCAGTCAAGAACAAGGAAATTGAGGATCTTGTTAAGGCAAGCGAAAATGAAAAGTTTACAGGTGACGGCATAAACAGGATACTGGAAAGGAGGATCAGGGAATAGCCTGTTTTTAATAATAATTGGAAAATTCTAAAGCACTATATGATAAATCATTATATTGTTTACTACTAAAGTATTAATATCATCAAGCCATTAAAGGTCTCATGGTAGAATACAAATGGGTGGCACTTTCCAATACTACCATCGGCACTCTGATGGCTACTGTCAATGGAACTATTACGCTGATATCACTTCCGGCGATTTTTAAGGGCATCAGTCTCAGTCCATTCCATGCTGGAAACATCATCTATCTGCTATGGATACTGATGGGTTTCAACATTGTAACGGCAACATTGCTGGTTACTTTTGGCAGGCTTTCTGATATTTACGGCAGGGTGCGGCTTTTCAATCTCGGGTTTGCGATATTCACATTTGGTTCTGTGATGCTTTTCCTGACTCCGGGAACGGGGGCGAGAGCAGCTCAGTTTCTTGTTGCCTTCAGGCTTGTGCAGGGAGTTGGGGCTGCATTCCTGTTCTCCAACAGCGCAGCCATTCTCACTGACGCATTTCCCCTGAATGAGCGCGGAAAAGCATTGGGAATAAATGCAGTTGCAGCACTTGCCGGCTCCTTTGTTGGTCTTATATTGGGGGGAATTTTATCAGTCATAGACTGGAGGCTTGTATTCCTGGTCAGTGTTCCTGTAGGAGTTCTTGGTACTGTTTGGTCACT
>DARE01000042.1 GCA_002503205.1 Thermoplasmatales archaeon UBA447
ATGTAAGTCTTAAAGCTGTTTTCCAAGAATTGGAACTAGGTTTATGGATATGACGCGCACGACACACATACTGGCCTAAAGATGATTACTATCCCCCAAGTCGTTACCTCAACGTATGTAGAGACTGAATCCGAACTGATTGTAATTGATCCAATATCACCTTCTCTAGATTGCATCGACCTGTGGGGTGCCTTGACTCCAAAGCCCTAACCATGGGGGTTATAACTATGCCCGATCATGTCAGAGATATTGACATTTTTGTGATTAGATAATGGATAAAACCCTAATGCCCAATGTTCTTTTTCCCAGATCAAGTTCCCAATACTCAAATCGCTCCAATCTTTGCAGAGACCGAAATTCCAAGTGACCCACTTCCATTGTATGACACAAGGTGGCGGGCCGGAACACCGATCTAAATACCTCAATATAAAACGATAGTCTTTGACGATGCGCTTACCGAACTCAATGGTGAACTGGATGTCTGGGATTCCCCATGGCATGACAAAAGAGAAATTCGCTCCTTGCGTAATATGCTTAGCCTCCAGCTTGAATTAGTGATTGTATCCCACTGCGATGAAAGCCTGCTCATTCAAGAGCAGATTTCGAAATGCCCTTAAATTCCACCCCTTTCGATAAAATGGATTATTGATGTGCTCTCGTGGAAACAAAATCACACAGCATAATTACAACTTTCACTTTTCCATCTAACTATTAGGCCTGAAAGTCTCAAAATACCATTTCATCTGAACGGAAAGTAAAGTTAATGGAATGTCTTCATGAAGAATGTATTTATTTAAGTTATACATATAACAACAATATGGAAAAAAAGACAACAGTTGGACCCAAGGGGCAGGTAGTGATTCCCAAGGAGATCCGGGATAAAATAGGCATAAAGGAATATTCTGAAGTTATTGTAGACACTATTGATGATTCAGTTATAATAAGGAAGCTCAAACCTGAGTCGGTATCTTACGTAGACTATTACTGCGCTACCTATTCAAAAAAGCTCACTGAGAAAATAGATATTAAGAAATTAACGGAGGAACAGTATGAAAGAAACATATTACATTGATTCCAATGTTTTCCTGTACCCTGTTCTATACAATGATCTGAAAGAGTCTGAAAAGGCAAGAGAAATTTTGTCACAAATCGAGGGTAAAAATATTCATGCATATACCTCCACCTTAACCTGGGATGAGATCTCATATGTAGTAGAAAGGACGCTAGGAAAGACGGATGCGATAGAGGTGGGTAAGAAGTTCATTAATTTTCCATTCTTAAGATATATTCCGGTGGACGAAGAGATAATTAGGAGGAGTCAAATGTTACGTGAAAAATACAATCTGAAACCACGGGATTCGATTCACCTGTCTTGCGCAATAGAACGTAACATTTCTGAAATTATATCAGATGACACAGATTTTGATGGCATAAAGGAAATCAAAAGGATACCTGTCAAACAATGAAAAGTCTGACCTTAAATCCGTCGCCTTTAACCTGAACTGACAATTTCCCAAATGGGAAATCCTGCATTCACTGATAGAGTAATAAAAGGATTCAAAACTGGACGAGGAACATTGACATTTTTGTTTCCTATAATTTTATGAATTTAGTGAAAGTTCTGTTAAAAAACAAAGAAACAGATCAATAGATAAGAATCATGAAACCATGTGGACATATATGATTGGAATACAGGAATCATTCTATATAGATTTTAAATGTGATTGTAAATAGTTTTTCTGTTAATGACAAATAGCATTCTTTTAATCCAGGTTATATTGACTGAATAATTTATTAACTCGACTTTAGATTAATAATTTATAGAATAGACCGATTTGGAAGTTATGGTTCAGGAGAAATGGATCGCACTTTCCAATACTACTATTGGAGTTCTCATGGCGACTATAAACTCAAGTATTCTTATCATTGCTTTACCTCCAATATTCAGAGGGATAGATCTTAACCCCCTTTCCTCCGGAGCATTCGCTTATCTTTTGTGGATCCTGATGGGATACATGATAGTGACAGCAGTTTTGTTAGTTACTATAGGGAGACTTTCAGATATTTTTGGCAGAGTAAGGCTATTTAATCTTGGTTTTGCAGTTTTTACTGCTGGATCTATACTGCTGTTCCTTACTCCTGGAAAGGGTGATACAGGGGCTCTTGAACTGATATTCTTCAGAATTGTTCAGGCAGTGGGCGGCTCCTTCCTCATGGCAAACAGTTACGCAATTATAACAGATAATTTTCCAAAGCAGGAAAGGGGAATGGCTCTCGGTATAAACGCTATTGCAGGTACTGCAGGAATGAGCATTGGCATAGTTGTTGGAGGAATACTTTCCGCAATTGATTGGAGATATGTTTTCCTTGTAAGTGTCCCAGTTGGTCTACTTGGAACAGTTTGGTCATATCTGAAACTGAAGGAGACCTCACCGAAGATAAGGCAGAAACTGGATATCCCAGGCAATGTTACTTTTGGGGCCGGCCTTATTATTTTCCTTATAGGCATAACATATGGCCTAGTACCATACAAGACAAGTGCAATGGGCTGGAGCAACCCGTTTGTGATTGTTGCCCTTATCGTCGGAGCAGTGCTTCTGATAGCATTCCCGTTCGTTGAAAGAAAAGTCAAACAGCCGATGTTCAGGCTTGAACTGTTCAAAATTCGGGCTTTTTCAGCAGGCACACTATCCGGTATGGTTGCCGGGATGGGGATGATGGGGCTTATGTTCATGATAATACTGCTGTTCCAGGGCATATGGCTCCCCCTGCATGGTTATTCATTCAGCAGCGTTCCATTCTGGGCAGGGATATTCATGCTTCCAATGACAGCGGCAATGGGTATTTTCGGGCCACTTGGTGGCAAACTTTCAGACAAGCATGGGTCTAGAGGAATTGCAACACTTGGTCTGTTTATTGCTGCATTCGCTCTAATTATGCTTGTTACACTACCTTATGACTTCATATATATAGAAATGGCAGTCCTGCTTTTCATATTCGGGTCAGGCATGGGCCTTTTTATGGCTCCAAATACGTCTGCTGTAATGTCTTCCGTGCCACCTGAAAGCAGAGGATCTGCCTCTGGGATGCTCACCACTATGAGAAATGTTGGGACTACAGCAAGCATGGGTATCTTTTTCACAATTCTGATACTTGGTTTGACATCGATACTTCCTGGAACCATTTTTTCAGGCCTTACAACTGCCGGCCTTGGCTCATCACTTTCAAAGACAATATCATCACAGATTCCTCCAACAGATGCGATATTCAGCGCATTGCTCGGAATAAGCCCAATGAAGGAAATAGTATCCCTTCTCCCTTCCTCAGTTTCTTCAGGAATACCCACAAGTGTGATATCAACAATTACAGCAAGGACATGGTTCCCGGGTGTTTTCGCACCAGCATTTATGTCGTCACTTCGCATAGTATTCTACTCTGCCTTTGCCATTACACTTACTGGAGCGGCCCTTTCATTGTTCAGAGAACCTATCAGAAAACGATCAAGAATCGGAATGGAGGACAGAAACGAGGCAGAAGGTTCAAAGCCCACACCTGCGAAGCAGGGGGATTAAAGAGATTTACTCTCATTTTTAGCGGAGAGGCTTTAAACCCATATTTTTTCTGCCATGATAAGGGTGCAGAGATTAACCTAAAGGCAGTCCAATAAAGAATGAATTATAGAATTTACACTGGGTTGCGGCATACTACAATACAGATACTGAATTTCCAAATTAAAAGTTATTTATAATAAATGTCCAACTGATTATCATAGAGGGCTCATAATTTCCTCTTTACCAGTGATTGGGCGCCTCCCTGCAAACCCATCCTCAAGATAGTGCCAGAATAACACATCTTCCTCACCGTATTTCCAGCAAAGGTATGCAGGCATGCCATTTATAAGTGCAGGGAAATCGATCAGAGTCAAATCGTTGTCCCTTATTTCTATCCCCTTTCGGTATATTTTAGAAAGTATGTTATCAATCTGTTTCGAAATCTCGTCTGCAGAATCAAGATCATTGTTTACCATTGCTTCCCTTTCTTCTGTGCCGAGTTTACGAATCTCTTCTATGTTGCGTTTGAGCCATTTGAGGGAGGTCCTTGCCTTTTTAAGGTCAAATAACAGTTGTTGAGGCACTCTTTTCAATAGCATCATTAGATTAACAATTTTCCTTTTTATGACGACACGCCTTGCTGCTTGAATTAGCAATACAATTTTTCTTGGTCATTTGGGTTCACTCTAACATCTATAACTACTGTGGAACAACAGCATCGTTTGAAAGATATGCCAAACCAGTCTCATCTGAGCTGGAAACCCAATATAACCAGTACCAGCGCTTAATCGAATGCTGGATGAACTGTATGATTCGAAATTCACAAATAGTCATAAACTTGGAGGTCCAGAAAAATTGAATAAAGAAAACAAACTACTCAATTCTTCAAATTTAACATTCAGAAGACATGTCATTTTGACTAACTTCTGGACGACATAACCCTTCAGTCATCTGTTCTTTCTTCTCAATCTGTGGCAAATCCAGCCTTCCGGGATATTGTAATCATGTATCCGTGCATTTGAATATTGCTCATTCTCACGCATAAGGGGATATACTTTCTCCTCCTCCTGTTCGTTGTGTGCTTTCAAAATTGAATTTATCTCTTCAATGTACTTTGGCGCTTTTTCAATATCCCTGACAGAAATCTCTTTTTCAACTCTGTCCAGAAGCATCCAGATGGAAGCGTGCTCCATCTCCAGGCCGACTATTCTCTTGCTCATATCATTATCTCCTTGGGAGACAGAGGGGAATATTGTTTCCTCTTCGATGTATATATGCCTTTTTAGGGAATTAGAGATCTGCATGAAAAGTTCTGGATCTATTTCACCATTTGAAATTATTTTTATAAGTTTATCCAGTTTACTGTCCACTTCCCTGTGATCTTCCATGAGATCAGAATCGTTCACCATTGCCTCTGATGCTTTCTACAAATTTCTTTTTTTGGAGATCACATTTCAGGCTTCACTATAGCAATACCACCACGCAACCTGGAAACTGCAATACCGGCAAACATTATTGCAATTCCTGATATGGAAAATATTGAGGGGAATTGCATTGTCATCAAAGATTCAAGCACCACTGCAAACATTGGCACAGCAAATGCAAGGACTGTTATTCTGTTCACCTTGCTGATCCTTATCATCAGGTTCCAAAGTAAAAACTGCAATGCACCCCCAACAGTTGCCATCCATACAAGGTCTACTGCAAATGAGACTGTGAAATCAAGTTTGAACCCAAATACTGAAGCGGCAAATAGCATGACAGATCCCAATAGAAACTGAGTTGCATTTACACTATATGGCTCCTCGTCCTTTAGTTTCCTATAGAGCACCGTAAATGTGGCCCAGAAAATAGCATTTACAATTGTTAGAAATAGACCAATTTCAGTGAACCCATGGAACAGTGGAACTCCGTAGATTGTAACGCCAGCAAAACCCACGATAATTCCTGCAATTTCAGCTTTTGTTGGCCTTTCCCTGACTAGCAGGAATGCAATTGGAAGCGAAAATAATGGCATTGTGTAACTAAGGACAGCAGACTGTGATGGTGAAACATAGGAAAGCCCGTATATCCAGAAAGATGTGCTCAGAACAGTAAAGAAGGTTAGAATTAACACATCTTTTGAAATGATAATTCTTCTTGATATTGCTAAAAGAATGAGCCCGGCAATTGCATAACGTAATGCCATGAATGCAAGAGGAGATGCATAAGAAAGGCCATCCTTAGCAAAGAAATATGAAAGGGAGGTGAAAACAACATATGGGACAAGAAACTTGATTTCACGCAATTTGCACCGGATGATGGAGGTGTTTATTAATATCTCCAGTCCGCTTGATTGACAATGTGTATTTCATGAATTAGAATTTTCGAAGAATATTTACAACTTTATGAAAATTAAAATATAAAATTATATAACTCAGATTAAGTTATTGTATTGTGATAAAACACGGTTTTGTTGAAAAGGACATCGATCCCTCACAGGTAAGGGAAAAGGTAAAGGAACTACTTGCCAAAGAGAATTTTACCATAACTTCCGACGATGAGAATAATCAGCTTTACGAAATACATGCTAAGAAATCAAGCAGAGAGCGTATTGTGCTTGGAAAAGTAAGAGATGTGGACGTGATCATTGCAGGACAGAAAGGCAAATTTGAAGTTCAGCTTCACGCAGGAATCTGGGGCAGAGACATAGCAGTACCAATTATCGAGGGAGTCGCAACCCTTGGAATAGCTGCAGGGGCAGAAATCCATTCTGGCCATGAGTTTGAGAAACGCCTCTGGGAACAGATTGTAAAGACAATCGATCCAACCTTGAAGATCTGCCCCTATGATGGGATGCTATTCAAGACACAGCAAGACCTGGACAAGCACATACAGGCGCATCAGCAGCAGGCCTATCAGGGCAATATGATGGGTATGGGCATGATGGG
>DARE01000038.1 GCA_002503205.1 Thermoplasmatales archaeon UBA447
CATAAAATGATATTAACCAGGAAGTACATTAATGTTGTTATCCTAAGATAAAATTAATTATACGGTTTTATCATGATGTCTATTAGTTAAAATAAATTAGTTTTATTAACTTAACATCTTCTGGAAATATACACTGATAGATTCTTCCATTCGTGAAATTTATAACATACTACTTCGGATTTAATAACCAATTATTTGCATTTGAGAGTTAATTAGGCTTATTCGACTCAATGCGAAAAATGAACCAATCTTTCATTAGATTGCCAAAAATACATGAACGGGGAAGGAATTAGTTTATCAAAGGATTTAACCTTTGATGCAATACTCATGTATGATAGTAGAGGACCACAGAAATATTTCATGTGGAGGGGACCCATTTAATTACCTTAAAAGTGTAATGAAAGGGCTTTCCATTCAACTGGATGAAGGGCAGGATGCCACAGTACTGCTTCTACGTGAAAAATTCCCATATCAGAGATCAACTTATGAAGGCCTGGCAAGAACAACAAAGCTTTCGATACTGGATGTTAAGGAAGAGAAGGGAGAGGTCTCAGTCCTTATAAGGAAACCTAGAGAGGTAAAATAACCTGCCAAAAGATTTATAAACAAACACCGATAGGACAATTTCACCGAACTATAAAAAGGCTGATTTTCATGGAAAATTATGATTCGTCTCAGATTCAGATTTTGGAAGGGCTTAAGGCGGTGCGTAAAGTACCGGGTATGTACATAGGTTCAACAGACATTAGGGGTCTCCACCACCTTGTGTATGAAGTTGTTGACAACAGTGTTGATGAAGCAATTGCAGGTTTTGCAAAAAACATATGTGTGATTATACACAGGGATGGATCTCTGTCAGTGGAGGATGACGGCCGCGGAATACCCGTTGATAACCATCCAAAATACAACAGGCCAGGGCTTGAAATTGTCCTCACAGAATTACACAGCGGCGCAAAGTTTGACAAGAAAGTGTACAAGATTACAGGTGGCCTCCATGGTGTCGGCGTACATGTGGTGAATGCACTTTCATCAAGGCTTGTCGCCCTCATAAAGAAAGATGGGCAGGTCTACTATGAAGAATTTTCCAGAGGCGTCCCCTCAGGAATGCTTGAGTCAATCAGCCTTGAGGAATTCATCAGCAATCGGCCGGAGGAGCTTAAAGAGGTTTCAATAAATCTGGAAAAAAAGCATGGAACCATAATCTGGTTTTACCCTGATCCGGAGATATTTGAGACAGTTGACTTTAACTATGATACCCTTCTGGACAGGGTTAGAGATCTTGCTTTCCTTAATCCACAGATAACAATAAGCATAGAGGATCAGAGAAAAGGCAAAAAGGAGGTGCTTCACTTTGAAGGGGGACTTTCCTCGTTTGTAAGTTATCTTGGTGAGGGCTATTCCCCGGTACACAAAGAACCAATATATCATAAGGAAGAGGGAGACGGTTTTGTTGTGGAGTTTGCCCTTCAGTACAATACATCTGTCTCTGAAGTTATGCAGAGTTTTGTGAACAACATAAACACAATAGAGGGGGGCACGCATGTAACAGGGTTCAGGGCAGGGCTTTCAAGGGTTATACAGGATTTTGCCAAGTCCCACAACATGGTGAAGGGTGTTGAGGCAATAACTGGTGATGATGTTAGAGAAGGCCTTGTTGCAATTCTTCATCTCCGTATATATGAACCGCAGTTTGAGGGGCAGACAAAGTCAAAACTTGGAAACAGTGAGGCCAGAGGTATTGTTCAGTCAGTAACCGAGAAATATCTCAAGGAGTTCTTTGAATCATTCCCCAACATTGGCGAACTCATCGTCAAGAGGGCAATTGCGGCCGCCTCAGCCAGGGAGGCATCAAGGAAGGCCAGGGACCTTGTCAGAAGAAAATCCGCTCTTGAGGGGGGAGGGCTACCGGGAAAACTGGCTGACTGTTCTTCAAGCGATCCAGACCGCACTGAACTCTACATTGTTGAGGGAGACTCTGCAGGAGGTTCCGCAAAACAGGCCAGAAACAGAGATTTTCAGGCCATTCTTCCACTGAGGGGAAAAATACTCAATGTTGAAAAGGCAAATGATGTGAAGACACTCGGGAACCAGGTTATTAGAGATCTGATAACTGCACTTGGGACAGGGATAAAGGACGACATCGATCTCAAGAAGCTTAGATACGGCAAGATAATTATAATGACTGATGCAGATGTGGACGGAGCCCACATCAGGACACTTCTCCTGACGTTCTTCTACAGGTATGCAAGAGAGCTCATAAACAACGGAAAGATATTCTTTGCCCAGCCTCCCCTTTACAGGATTCAGAAGGGGGAGAAGATCATGTACGTTTACTCTGAAAGGGAACTTGAAGAGGGTCAGAGGAAAATGGGGCAGAATGCTGTTGTTCAGAGATTTAAGGGACTTGGGGAAATGAATCCTGAACAGCTCTGGGAAACAACAATGAAGCCTGAAACCAGAAAGCTGGTTGAGGTCTCCATTGAGGATGCAAGCGAAGCGGACCATCTCTTTTCAATACTTATGGGTGACAAGGTTGAGCCCAGAAGAAGATTCATTGAGGAAAATGCGCAGTATGTCACCAACATTGATCTGTGAGGATGAATAAATGGAAAAGAAACCCATAGAGAGTGAAATCAGAACTTCCTATCTGGAATACGCAATGAGCGTCATTGTAAGCAGGGCAATTCCTGATGTCAAGGATGGCCTTAAGCCTGTCCAGAGAAGGATAATATATTCAATGAGTGAACTTGGCGTCAATCATGACAAACCATACAAGAAATCTGCCAGGATTGTCGGAGAGACAATGGGTAAGTACCATCCTCATGGAGATAGTGCCATATATGAATCACTGGCAAGGATGGCACAGGATTTCTCCATGAGATATCTTTTGGTGGATGGGCAGGGCAATTTTGGGTCCATTGATGGGGATTCACCAGCAGCAATGAGATATACAGAAGCAAGGCTTGCGGCCATCAGTGAGGAGATGACAAGGGACATAGAGAAGAATACTGTCCCATTCATGCTGAATTTCGATGGGAGCCTTCAGGAACCTGAATATTTCCCAACCAAGGTCCCTAACCTTCTTATCAATGGGAGCACCGGTATTGCTGTGGGAATGGCCACAAACATACTTCCCCATAATCTTAAAGAGATATGCAGCGCAATTAGTTATGCCGTTGATCATCAGGATTGCACTGTTGAAGATATGATGAAATACGTGAAGGGCCCCGATTTCCCAGGGGGAGGAATTGCTTTTTACAGTGAAGAACTGGCAAATGCTTATAGAACGGGCAGGGGAAAAGTAATATGCCAGGGGGAAGTCGATATGAGCTCGGACAGAAGGATAATCATATCAAGCCTCCCCTATGGTGTCAACAAGAGCCTCTTCATCCAGAACGTTGCAGAACAGGTCAAGAATGAGGTGATCAGAGGAATCACGGATATAAGGGACGAGAGTGACAGGAATGGAATGAGAGTGGTTATCAAGGTCAGAGATGAGGACATGAAGATCATGATCCTTAACCAGCTTTACGAGCACTCTGAGCTGGAGACCAGCATTTCAATCAATAACCTGGTCCTTGTGAATAACCAGCCAAGGACTCTCAATCTCAAAGGCATGATCGACCAGTTCATTCAGCACAGGCTTAACGTGATTGTAAAAAGCTCAACTTTCGATCTTGAAAAGAGCAGAGAAAGGGAGAAAATCCTTAGGGGCCTAATCATAGCACTTGAAAATCTGGACAGGACCATAGAGATCATAAGAAAATCTGCAGAAGTTAAGGAAGCAAGGGAAAAACTCATCGCAGAATTTAAACTGGATGAGGAACAGGCCAATGCGATACTTGAGATGAGATTGCAGCGCCTAACCGGGATGGAGGTCTCGAAGATCAGGAGTGACCTTGATGAGATCCATGCCAAAATTGCAGAACTTGAAAAAATACTTGCAGACGAGAAAGAGAGAAGAAAGATCATCAAGAATGACCTGTCCTACCTTTCGAAAAAGTTCGGAGATGCCAGGCGGACAAGGATCATCATAAGGGAAATATCAGGAAGATCTATTGAGGATCTGGTACCCAGAGAGGAGTCTGCAATTATACTTAGCGAAGGTGGTCTCCTGAAGAGAGTGGCACTTGAAGAATACAAGGCACAGAGGCGCGGAGGCAAAGGAATCATCACCTCTACGAGAAGAGAGGACTCTGTCAGGAGCATACTGATCTGCAGTACTCATGACGACATCTACATGTTCACCAATACAGGTCGTGTAATGAAGATAAAGGCCTATGAGATAGAGAAAAAGAGCCGAAAATCCGTAGGCGTTTCTGCCGCAGTCTATGCCCCGCTATCAGAAGGAGAAATGGTCAGGCAGATCATGATAGCACCGGAGCCTGAAAAGAAGAATCTTGTTCTCATAACAAGGCTTGGATTCATTAAGAAGACTCCTGTTGACTCTTTCCTGAACATGAGGAGCAACGGCCTGAAAATCATATCACTGGTTGAGGATGATGAAGTTGTTGCTGTTGAGGCCATGGAGAAGGATGGGCTAATACTGGTGGTAGCCAGCAGCGGGAAAGCCTCAACATTTGAATCCTCTGAGGTCAGAGTGACCGGCAGGTCTTCAAGAGGTGTGCGTGTTATGAAGCTGAAGAGCGGAGACTTCATAATTAACGGATTTTCCATAGAGCCAGACCAGTGTGTCCTTACCGTCTCAGAATATGGAATAGGAAAGCGCACTTCCCTAGACCAGTTCAGTGTACACCATAAGGGGACCTCAGGAGTTCTGGCATTCAAGGAATCCGAGAGAACAGGAAAGCTCGTAAAATCACTGCCAGTCAAAGATACGGACGAGATTATCATAGCCACATCGAACGAAAAGACCATCAGGATCAAGGTCAGCGAGATAAAAATCCAGTCTCGTTTCACATCAGGGGTAAGGCTCATTGATGCAGATCCTGAAAACAAAGTTATTGAGGTAACAAAGTTCGATCCCAAGGTGGATGATAGTGAGGGCCCGGTTGATGAAGAATGAGAGTATCAATTCTAGGACTGGGGAATGTTGGAAAGGGGCTACTCAGAATTCTATCTGACAGGGGAACTTCTCAAAAGTTCAGGGAGATCTCAGGAAAGGACATTGAGATAGTCTCTGTGTCTGATTCAACCGGCACATATCTTTCCGAAGGACTGGCACCAGAAAAGATACTTGACATCAAACTCCAGAATAACATTTCTCGGTCCCTGGAAAGAATGGGGATGGATGGAATATTCTCCATGGAGCCTGATGTGATAGTTGATCTTTCGCCTGCGTCAAAAGATGGCAGAAGGGAATTGGGCATTTACAAAAAGGCATTTTCAATGAATATATCTGTGGTTACTGCCAATAAATCGCCACTGGCCCTTCACTGGAAAGAACTAAATGAAGCCAGACAGGGTTCAGAATCCATATTCCTTCATGAAGCGACAGTTGCTGGAGGCCTCCCCCTTTTCAGCCTTATTTCAGGTTCAGTACTTCCCAGTGAGATACTGGAGTTCCGCGGAGTTGTCAGCCTTACCGTAAATATGGTCCTCTCAAAGATGCGGACCGGATCAAGCTTCGAATCAGCCGTGAAGACATGCCAGGAAGAGGGTGTTGCAGAGGCAGATTACAAGGACGATACGGACGGTGTGGATGCTGCAAGAAAGACGGTTATACTGGCCAACTCAATTTTCGGCTCCTCTTTGTCCCTGAAGGATTTAAAATTCGGAGGGGTGAAGGATGCTCAGTCGATTGAAGGATGGAAAGATGGGAGAGTTAAGATAGTTTCAACCATCAGGAAGGAAAATGGGGAGCTGCACGTTTCATCTGGCCCGGAAATGCTTCTACCAGGTGATCCTCTCCTTTCACTGGGTGAGATGTCAATGGGATACACAATCAAAACCAATTTCAGCGGCACAATTACCGTCCAATCAGCCAAGGACGGTCCGATTGAGACTGCATCTGGTGTTTGCAATGATCTGTTTCTGGTGGGTAAAGAAATTGTAGATAAGAAATGAAGCAATTACTATAGAATGTCATCTATCAGAAGAATAACAGTTCCAATCCCAATACGCGCATTGGGGTCAGCAAATGTATACCTTATTGACACGGGAACCTCCAGGATTGTTGTTGATACTGGAATGACCGCAGATGCAATTCCACCAATTCTTGAGTCAGTAGGGAAAGAGAGAATTGAGTACATATTCCTGACCCATTTGCATGTTGATCACATTGGAAACGCCTCTTTTCTGAGGAAGAGATTCGGTGCAAGTGTCATAATAGGAAAAGGGGATGCTGAAAGAATAAGGCAGATACAGTCCAGGCCGGATTCTTTTGGAATTCTTCTCGCTGAAGTATTCAGAGAATCAGGAGTTCCTAATGAAATTATAAGGGAGATCACCGAGAGCCACTCACTGATGAGAAATCTTTCTACTTATGCTGATTTCAAGGATGACATCGAAGTAAACGGGGAGCTGAAACTTGAAGACGGAATCAGGCTGATTGGAAATCCCGGGCATTCTCCAGGTTCATGCTCACTTATCATTCCGGAAGATGATTCTATTATGACTGGAGATCATGTTCTTCCGGGAATAACACCAAATATTAGTTTTTATGACAAGGATATAGACAGCCTTGGTGATTATCTCAGGAGCCTGCCGGCCACTGCAAAGCTTGACATTACAAACGTATATCCCGGGCACAGGGATCCATTCAGAGGCCTGAGGAACAGATGCAATGAGATATTCCAGCACCACATTTCGAGGCTTAGGGAAGTATACAACATTGTGGCAAAACCATCCACTGCATATGAGGTTGCATCAAAAATGAGGTGGAGCAAAGGCAGATCCCTTATGTCAATGAATACAACCGAGCAGAATTTCGCCATAGGTGAAGCAATAACACACCTGGTGCACCTTGAAAAACTTGGGGCCATAGAAAGGAAGCCAGTTGAGCGAATCTTCAGATACCAGGTATCAGGGGATTTCCCATTTCAGGTTGACGCCAGTATATTGTAATCTTCCTTACTTATGTTTATGTTCAGGGCACCAAGGAGGTCATCGAGATGTTTCTTATCGGACGTCTTCGGTATAGGTATACTTCTTTCCATCACGTATCTCAAGGACATCTGCACAGGTTTGCAGGAATATTTATGTGCCATTCTGTTCAGTACATCAGATCCATCAATCTTGCCCCTGTTGATAGGTGAATAGGCAATAACCGATATGCCTTTCTCTTCGCAGTAAGGTATCACGCTACTTTCCCCTCCCCTGTTCCAGTAGTTGTACTCTATCTGGTTTGCGGCAATCACTGAATCCCTGCATGCTTCCATGGCATCCTTTGTCTGCTGGACATCAAAATTGCTGACGCCAATAAACCTTGTTTTGCCTTCCTTTAGCATTTCTTCCATTGCAGCGATCGTCTCCTTTATTGGTACAGAGGAATTTGGCCAGTGGATCAAAAGAAGATCAACATAGTCTGTGCCTAGCCTTTTCAGACTCTCTTCAGTGCTTTTTCTGACCTGTTCTTTGTGAAGGTGTGTGTGCCATATTTTTGTTGTGATGAAAATTTTTTTCCTGTCCAATCCCTGAATGGACTTCCCCACCAGTTCCTCTGAATGACCTGCAGCATACATCTCTGCCGTATCTATGAGGTTTATTCCTTTAGAAAGTGCGTACCTTAAAGTTTCAACTGAATCTTGATCATTTCTGTAATCTGCCTTGGAAGTACCACCCATTCCCCATGTTCCTATTCCTATGTCTGAAACACTTACTCCGCCTATGCTTCTGCTCATACAGAGAAAAGTGATATCTCCGTTAAAAGGATTTCACATCTCCATCATTTAGATGCATGTTTCCCAGACCCACATGAAAAGGTACAGCTGAATCCAATCGGGAAAAGTTTATCATAAACATATCAATAAACTATTCCCTGTTTTCCAAAGGGGCTGTAGCTCAGCTAGGTAGAGCGCCTGGCTCATAACCAGGTGGTCATCGGTTCAAACCCGGTCAGCCCCATTCCTTAACGAGGTCACAAAGTCAGGCGCTTGGTCCATACATTTTGTTTATATAATTATTAGAACAGAATCCCCAATTATTCCGGTAAATACAGACCTTAATAGACAATAAATTCTAGTAAAAAAGTGTTATTAAAGAAAATGATTTTTAAATTAAAATATTTCATTCCTTATTCGGACTAGATTTTCCTGAATCCGTCAAGAACTTTGGCTTTTCTTCAATATTGCTTGTAACAACCTTTCTTGTGAATAGAACCACAATGAAGGCTATAAGTGCAGGTATGACTACAGCAACGGTTGAGGCCGTCCTGTAGTGATTTGTTCCAAGAACAGCTGCATAAAATGGCCCCCCTATTATTGTACCTACATTGAAGATGAAGAATAAAAAACCCGTAATGGAGCCAACAATTGTATCACTCACAGAATCCTGTCCAAGAGCTACCAGAATATCAACGTATACTCCCCAACCAGATCCAAAGATGAACGTAAATGCAATGAGCCCATAGAAATTAGTTGTCAAGAGGAACATCCCTGCCGATCCTAGAGCGACAAGTCCTGAGGCAAAAATAACCATGTATTTTCTGCCAATCCTGTCAGCAGTAAAACCGATAGGAAAAGCTAAGATGAAGCCCCCAAGACCTGCTGAGGATGCTATAACTGCTGCAGACCCACTTTTGAAAAGAAGCCCTTTTATTAAATAGTCCGAGAAATACCCTATGTATCCAGCAAAAAGAGCTATCCCAAAGAAAAATATCGATATAGATAGAAGGATAACATTATAGTTAAAAGCATCAGAAATCTTTATCTTAGGGCGTTTTCCAATTTTCTTAAAGGTGGATGGGATAAATATGTAAACCAGTGTTAAAATTATAATTGCAAGTACTCCAGAGATTTCAAAGGGAATCCTGAAAGCTGGGAGGAAAGGTGAAATCACATATGGACTGGTGAACAAGCCCACGCCAAAGAATGTGGCCCAAACTGATACGGCTTTACCACGTGTTTCAAAGAACAGATCCCCAAGAACTGCTACCCCGGCTGGTTGAAACATTCCAACACCAATTCCCACAGCAAACCTTGTAGCGAATAGTTCTGGCGTTGTTGTAACAAAACCTGTGGCGAAAGTGGCGACAGAGAAAATTGCAACAGATATAAGTATCAGATTTTTAACCGAGAACCTATCAAACGAAAATCCTCCAAGAAGGCTGAAAATGGCAATTCCCACAGCATAGCCTGTGACTATAAACCCAATTGTGAGGAAAGAAGGGCCTGTTAAAGCAGGAACTATATATGTAGATCCAAAAGAATAAATTTCGCTGTCGAAGGCCTCCAGAAAGGCCGGGAGGCCTGCTACAATAGCAATAAGAACAAATCTGCCGAGGCTGTCACCAGCCGCCTGTCTTACGGTCTCTGACCGTTGAAGCCCTAAAAGATGTGAGCTTGCCATGCTATAATATACTTTTATCATTTAAAAATATTTTGGCTTCATAAGATTCATAACTTATAAATTTGGATCCATTTAGTGAACTTAACAATGCTAGTGAACTTTCCATTAAAAATGATATTGGGAAATTAGATTTCTTATAATTCGAAATAAATTGAACAATTCACTTTGCTTGAACTGGAACATAATTGGAATACTGCCCAACCGGCATATAAGTTATTATAATCATCCTGAATCTCAACTTTTATCCTTTTAAGGAATCTCATTTTCCAATGTCCTGCAACCATACAAGACCTTTCGCCTTCGGAAATGAGGAAAAACCCTAGAATAAAATATATAGGTGAACTTAGCTTCTTCTATTGTATCATCTTAATAGAATATAAAAACCAATAATTATTTTCAAGAATAGTTAAAAAAAAAGAAAAAAATGAATAAAAATATCAGTAGTCTTCGTAATAGTTCCCAAGATCAATGCTCAGGTTATATGAACTGAGACTACCGATTCCGGCGAAATCATTCCATCCTGTGCCTAGGAAGTTACTTGTTACTTCTCCGGGATACGGCTGAGAGTACTCAACCATGTGATACGCAGGAAGCCCGTAGGTATTGCCATAACCCAGTTCATACAGTGCAGGCTGTAGCCATCCCATATCCTTGGTCTTTGACATTCCGCTTTCATAGAGGTACTGGCCTATGTCAGCGAATATTCCTGCAGAGATTGGCGTCGCAAAGCTTGTTCCTCCTGCTGTGAAGTACTCTCCAAATGATACAGTTATCATCTTGCTGGCAGGCATGGATATGTCAGGCTGTGCCCTCATTGTGAACTGGTCAGGAACAACGATTCTCTCAATTGTCTGGTATGCTGGCCGTGAGTAGAAGAAGCTGTTGCCTCCTCCAGAGCCAACTGCACCTCCATAGAATGAGTATTCAGGCTGGTACCAGCCATATTCCCCTACTATAGCACCGGTTTCATTAAGGACTGGATCTATTCCACCTACAGACATGATGTACTGTGATGTCATCACTGTCTGATAATAGGTGAGATGGCTGTCCGATGAACCTAGGAATATAGTGGTTCCCTCTGCAACTGCCTGTAGCCCTATGAGATCATATATTTTTGCAAATCCGCTGTCATGGTGGAACTGGAATTCTGCCCAGCTTCCGGATATTACCTGTGGCTGGATTTCATTGAGGAAGTAATAGAGTTCAATGTTCACTGCGTTATCGCCTATACCAGTGAGGTTGAAAGGCTGCATCACATCATATATAGTGGCATTAGGTGCCATTGCTCCTGACCATTCTACATCCAGATCAGCCTCGACACCTTCAGGATAGGGATTCTGACCATTTGGAGTTAGATTAATGAATTTCACTGTTGGATTGTGTATGCCGTAGGTGTCCCAGAACTGGGCAATGCTTGAAATGTTGGCAGATTCTCCGACACCCAGGATTCCGATCTTCATTCCTGTTCCATTGTAACCCATTGACTGCAGTTGACTGACACCGTAATAGCTGGCGAGGTTAGTTGGGGTCATAACTTCAGTTGAACCATATATTGGGTTTCCGGAGAGCCTCTGTACACTTGTAAGAGTTGAACCCGATGTCTGTCCTGCTGTGAGAAGGGCATCTGTTGAGTAACTCATTCCATACACATGAACAATCATTGAACTGAACTGTGTTGGAATATACGGGTTCTGTGCATTACTCATGAATATCGTTGCCTGTGGAAGGAATGTTGAGCCGAAGGCAAAGTTGAACTCAGTGACTCCAAATGTATGCAAAACCATAGAAGCATTACCGGATAGAACAAGAACCAGCGGGGCATAGCTGTAGCTCCATACCTTGAACCCCTGATCCATATAGTATGTTGCGATGCTGTCTATCCGGGATTGCGCGGGATAGTACATGTTCTGGAATTCCTGGGCCGTCAGATAGTGATGGAAGTTTGACGAAAGAGGTGAATTCACCGATGCAACAAATGCCTCAAGGTTCCCAAGGTTGGTCATGTTCAGGTACAGAGTCAGTGTCATGGATGTATTGCCAGGAACTGGGCCCAGATTGTAGAGATCACTTGCGAAGTTGGCCGATGTCATAAGATACGGTATGTTCCCGCCAAGCATTTCAGTGTTTGAAGGCTGGAGATCTATTACATTCAGTGTCTCATAATCTCCACCAACGGCTATATTTCCATAGTCATTGTAAGGAGTTGTTCCCGCAAAGTTCCACCAGAAGTTGCCTCCTATGTATGAACCACCAACTATGCTTCCCATAAGTTGAACACCTAAAACCGTAGCCACACTGCTTGCGGATGTTTCAGTCACATTCCACATGTTCAGGTATACTGAGCTGTTTCCAGTGTATATGTTGTATGATGGGCTAAGGGCAGGCATTTCAACGGTGAAATAGTTGTTGTAAATTGTGTTGTTGGATGCAAACATAACAACACCAGCTGGCTCTCCCCAGACATTGGCGCTTTTGTCAAGGATCGGAGTGCTGACAAGATCAAGGCTGTTTTCAAAGTAGTTACCCCATATGGTATTGTACTGACCGTTATAAATCAGAACTGATGCTGTCTCTGCCTCAAATACATTGTTTCCGATCAGGTTGTTTGAAGAATTCCACAGTATCACATTTGCAAGTGGAAATCCTGCCCCATTGGAAGAATACCAACCCGAAATATGTGTGGAGTTCCATAAGACAAAGTTGGAAACATTGTAAAGCCAGTACCCAAGATCATTGGTTGCGGGAAGATCACTGAGTGCCGCGTAGAAGCTGGCTGGGAAAGCATAGCTTATCCCGAATGCAGGCATTGATGACGCAACAGCGTGCGCATTGGTGTTCATTAGCATCACACCTTCAAACTGCGGGAAGGCGAAGTCATTGATAGATCCAAACACTGGGCTTAATGGATAATACTGCTGATTAAAGAGCATATATGGATTGGAAGCTGTTCCATCTCCCGCATATGATATGTTAGCAAGCTGAGCGTTGTTCATTGCGAACAATGGTGTGTATATTCCAGTCAGGCTGTTATACATTAGATTGAATGAATCCATCTGGCTGAGTGTTGCGTATACCGGGTCATGGTAGCTCATCAGAACCTGGGCCGTATACATTCCTTCCGGAAGCCAGAAATTATATGAACCTGACGCAGAAAGAGGAACGTATCCTGCCTGGGAATAGTTTATGCTGTTCCCTGGACTGACAAACATGAAGGCATTACTGGGTGAAACCTTTCCTGTGAAATGTTCCATAGATGTCGCAGAAGAGACATTCCACATTCCATAAAGCATGGAAGGGCCAGAAGTAAGTATTGCCTGATTGTTAGAATTCCATGAGATTGCCTCACCCATGGAGGTTTCTCCTGTATCAGTTCCGAAGTCATAGGCTGAAGGTACATTTATGTAATTCTGGGAAGTTTTCATCTTATTGTTGTTATTATTTCCTGGACCAAGCGGAGGTGGTGGGGGCATGTGGTGGTGATGCTGTTCATTCATTTCCGCCGGAATGTATTTCAACTGCATTGAGCCGTTTATGTTCATAACCGTGGTAGTGCTGCCTCCTCCAGGGCCACCAAGCATTATTTCTGCATCATATAGTAGCCCCAGCGGTGTCAACTGGGTTCCACTTACCCTGAAATAAGAGAAAGGAGCTTTGTATCCCATAGGCATTCCATAAGTTGAGTTGAATGTAACCCTGTCGTATGTTCCGCTCTCCATTATTGTTGGGATAGAGTAATTGAAGAAAACAACATTCCTTCCATTTATTTCAGTCAGGTTAAGGTAAAGCTGCAAGGTGAATGGTAGGCTTACCTTGTAACTTGGCCCAATGGCTATGTGCACTCCCGGATAAGGATAGACATGTCCGGTTGAATTATAGATTGTGTTAGGCTGCATTACTGCAGTCGGACTCGAGAAATTCCAGATATTGTCCTCAAATCCAAGAACATGGGTTCTGGTGGAATACGTTGCCACGTTCTGTGTCCAAAAATCATAGTTTGATACTCCGAACAGTGTTGTGTTGTCCATAATTGTGTTAAGCTGGAATGTAAG
>DARE01000068.1 GCA_002503205.1 Thermoplasmatales archaeon UBA447
ACTGGCTAAAAATTTATACCCTCTGAGATACTTGAACCAGAGATGTTTCAGAGCAGTCCTCCGGAAGAGCCCCTCAATATGGAGGGTTTCAGGATCATTGAGAAATATCCTGCCGTGAACAATTCCAGCATACTTATACTGGAAAAAACGGATGATCTGGAACTTTATTATTATATCAAGGAACCTGAACTTTCAAGGGAAGATTGGAAGACTTATGATGATTTAAAACGGAGACTGGAAACTTATCTCCCAGAGATTATGCTTGAGTCTGGTTCCGGATTCGGTGTAAATAGAGAAGACGTGTTAAGATACTGCCGTGCCAATTTTTCTGGCACAGACAAAGATCTACAGAAGAAATTGCTTTATTACATTGTGAGAGATTATTTCGGATATGGAATAATAGACGCTGTTGTAAATGATACAAACATAGAGGATATTTCCTGCGTCGGGCCCGGTATACCACTATTTGTATATCATTCCAAATATGATGTCCTTAAGACTAACCTTATTTTCAGGACACCAGACAGCCTCTCATCCTTTCTTGTCAGGCTAGCACAGAAATGCAACCGTTCAATATCTGTAAGGAATCCCATCCTTGACGGGACAACATCCGAAGGGCACAGGATTGAGGGCACTTATGGAAGGGAGATAACATCCCTTGGATCAAGCTTCACAATAAGGATGTTCAGAAAGAAGGTATTCACTCCAGCAGACATATTGAACAGCGGAATGGCGGACAGTAACATACTCGCCTATCTCTGGCTTGCTGTGGAGAATCTTGAGAGCGCAATGATAGCGGGCCCACCGGGATCGGGGAAGACCTCCTTTCTTAACGCAATGATGTCATTTGCCCCTTCCAATACCAAAATTCTCACAATAGAGGAAACAAGAGAGTTGAATATACAGCACCCGAACTGTGTCTCAACGGCAACCAGAGAGATCCCATCGGAGATGATGGGTTATGGTACACAGAACCTCACACTCTTCGATCTTGTTAAATCTGCAATGAGGCAGAGGCCCACATACATAGTGGTTGGTGAAGTAAGAGGCGAAGAAACCTATTCCCTCTTCCAGGCCATGTCCACGGGGCACACAACCTATTCCACTATTCACGCCGACTCAATAGAATCACTTGTGAATAGGCTTGAATCCGAACCCATGAGAATACCCAGGATCCTCATAAGCGGGCTCAGGATCGTAATCTTCTTGACATATTACCGCAGCGGAAACAGAATAAGGAGAAGAATATCGGAGATTGACGAGATTTCAGGTGTGGACAGTAGAAACGGGGACGTATTGTATAATTCGGTTTTCAGGTTCAATCCCATTAACGAGTCGTGGCTTATGGCTGGAGAAAGCCTCTTTCTTGACAGGCTAACCGAGAGGATGAATGAAACACCACAGGGAATTAAGGCTATTTTTGAAAAGAGAAAGAATGAGCTCATAAAGTTATACCAGAAGGAATCAAATGGCTCAAAAACAGAGGAAAATAAATGAGCAGAATTTCTCTCCTAAGGGATTCCAGGATTTCTTCACGGCCTGATAACCAGAATGTTACCGTCAAATTGCCTCAGAGAGTCTTCGAACGGTACTTTAAAAATTCTGGGACTCAGCAGTCATTAAAGCTTGAAATGACTCTGAGGCGCTCGAGAATGGGGATAAACTTCTCACAGTTCTATTCCTCTGTAGCATTCTATCAGATAATCTTTGCTGTTGCCAGCATTATTGCTGCCATTCCACTGTCCCTACTGGAGAGAAGGTTCGCCTTTATCATAGCTGCTTCTGTGTTTTTGCTGAACGTCATATTCCTTGCAGGACAGCTTGAAATGCCAGCTGTGAGGGCGAACAGGCTCAGAAAGAATATTGATTCTGTTCTTACACTCTCCATTGGATTTTTCGCCACAATGGCATCTTCCGGACTTACAATTGATGAGATGATGCGTGTAATGGGGGAGAATCGCCTGTATGGAGCAATTTCTGACGAGGCCAGGCTCATATATATAAGGACCAGCCTGTTTGGAATGGATATAATCAGTTCAATACGTGAATCTGTCAGGACAAATCCTTCCCAGCGGCTGTCTGATCTTCTTCAGGGTGTGGTTACAAGTATAAACTCAGGCGGGGATGTTAAGGAATACTTTCTGTACAGGGCCAACGAATCTCAGGACGATACCAGGGCCAGACTTCGCCAGAACGCAGAATCAATGGGTGTCCTGTCTGAAAGCTTCATTACGGTGGGTGTGGCCTTTCCGCTCATTCTTCTCATAATAATAGCAGTAATTGCGGATCTTTTCCCGTTGAACACTACCAGGCTTACACTGATTCTTTTTTTGATATCAGGTCTGGTTATACCCGTGCTGATAGCTGTTTTTGCATACTTTATGCAGGATGAAGCAGGAGGGATAGAGCTTTGAATGGAAGATATGCAATCTCTTTAACTGCTGGATTTACAGGAGCCATCGCCTTCGTTTTCCTATCTTTATTTTTGTTTTCCAGAATTATCGGGAATTTTGATTCTCCGTATTTCTATGTACCTGCATTTTTTGCTATTCTGATGATTCCCCTCGGATACTCAAGAACTTCATACAGGGCAAATATCCGTGATACAGATAGCAGGCTACATGACCTGCTCAGAGATCTATCCGATTATGTGATGTTTGGTGTTCCTCTTTCTGAGGGTTTCAGGAGGGTTGCATCCAATAATTATGGATCACTGAACAGGGAAATTGAATCAGTGATCAGAAAACTTGACTCTGCCCTTCCAATAGAGGAT
Organism: Thermoplasmatales archaeon UBA447; assembly: GCA_002503205.1. Lineage (GTDB taxonomy): Archaea > Thermoplasmatota > Thermoplasmata > Thermoplasmatales > Thermoplasmataceae > UBA447. The sequence continues at coordinate 2,774 of DARE01000068.1, forward strand.
GCACTTTCCGGTTTTGGAGATTTCTCAGGATCAATGAATGCAAAGAGAGTTGGAAATCTCTTAAGGGAGTCATCCAAAAGCGGAAGCAACTCCTCCGATGTTATTGCCCTCATTTCCGAGTTTATGTCCCAGATTGAGATCTTTAGATACCAGACAGAAAATGAGAGGAAGAATTATGATCTTATCCTGATAATATCATTTGCAGTTTTCCTGATCGTTATAGTGATAATCGAAGTAAGCTTCTTCAATGCAGTCTCCCCTACAGGTGGATCTGGAATATTCCTGGCACACCCGGATGTTAAAGCAATAAAGGCAGCTCTTGATCTGGGGCTTTATGTGGAAGCTGCAGGCATAGCAACCACAATTGGCGTAGTAAGGGACAGAAACCCCATAAGTGGTTTCCTGGAGGGGGGCTTCATGCTGCTGATAAGCACTCTGATGCTTGCCTTTTTAGGGGGATTCTGATGGAAAAGCACCTTCTTGATGAATACAGTGTCGATGCAATTCTCGGAACGTCAACTGTTAAAATAATTTCTGCTGGAAACTCAATCAGATATACATTCACCGAACCACCATTGAATGAAGATGACAGGAAGACAATACAGGACATAATTAAGTCTGGAAAGGTCGGTGAATACACCCATATTGAAAACAATGGCCTCAGCCATGAGGTAAACTATTACCTTCGCAGAGACACTGCGGGATTTGACAGGATCGACGTTCTAATGCGGGACCCGAACATAGAGGACATTTCCTGCGAAGGCCCTGATTCAGAGGTGCAGGTGTTTCTCAGGAAGTATGGATACATCCCTTGCGACATAAGTTTTCAGGAGGCTGAACTTGACCGTTTCGTTAGAAGGCTTGTCCAGGGAACCGGAAAGCAGATCTCCTTTGCCGTGCCCATGGTGGACACCACACTTTCAGACGGTTCAAGGCTTCATGCATTTCTTGGCGATTATGTATCAACAAAAGGCTCAAGTTTTACAATAAGAAGATTCAGGGAAAACCCCCTCAGTTTTATAGATCTTATCGAGCTTGGAACTGCGGACGAGGAATTAATGGCCATTCTATGGGTAGCTGTACAGTATGGCAGCAACGTTATGGTTATCGGTGGAACAGCATCAGGAAAAACCTCCTTTCTGAATTCCGTCCTTCAGTTCATTCCAGCATCGAAAAAACTGGTAACCATTGAAGACATAAGGGAGATAAATATAATTCATGAAAACTGGCTGCAGATGGTAACAAGGCCAGGGGCACCTGGAACTGATGAGAACAGCCATGGAGGCGAGATTGACATGTT
>DARE01000071.1 GCA_002503205.1 Thermoplasmatales archaeon UBA447
ATCTGGAGAGTTAAGGAAGAGGCTTTAGGTAGCACTCAATATCGTGGTGTTTTACATGCTTGATACGTCGGAGGAAAAAAGTGATCCAACTCAAAAAGGTGGAAATGGCCAAAGGAAATCATTGATTGAAGAGTTACCAAAAATAGTCGAAAGAGGTAAAAGAGAGGCTCAAAGAATCCTCGATGGGCTTTCCAAGACACAAAGAATAACTCTTCAGACAAATGAATTGGTCCTGCCGACTAAGGCCATCGGAGGGTTAACCAAGTTCACTGGCCAGGCTGTTAAGAAGGAAGATAACAATGAGTTTCTTAACAGACTCATATATGGTGATAATCTGCTTGCGATGCAGGCGCTGCTAGCTGGGGACCCAGACACAGGACTCCCCTCAATGAGGGGCAAAATAGATCTGATTTATATTGACCCACCTTTTGACAGCAAGGCAGATTATAGAACAAAGATACACCTTCCTTCTGTAGATATTGAAAAAAAGCCTTCTGTTATAGAACAATTCGCATATTCAGATACCTGGAAGGATGGTACGAAATCTTACCTAGAGATGATCGTTCCAAGATTCGTCCTAATGAGGGAACTACTAAGTGAGCAGGGCTCAATCTACGTACATATAGATTGGCATGTGGGTCACTACGTGAAGGTCATTTTGGATGATATTTTTGGAAAGGAGTACTTCAGGAACGAGATAGTCTGGAAACGAACCACATCAAGAGGGGGAAGCGAATATTTCAATCACATTCATGATGTAATATTTCTATATTCCAAGTCTAAGTCTTCTGTTTGGAATCAACAATACACTGACTACAGAGAAGAATATATTGACCAAATGTTTAGAAATTACGACAAGAGCGGGAAGAGATACAGGCTTTCTCCTTTAACCGCGCCTGGGAAAACTGCCGAAGGTGAATCTAGTAAACCGTGGAAGGGATACGACCCATCGAGAGTTGGAAAAGGAAGGCATTGGGCAATTCCTGGTTTTATACGTGTAAATCTAAGTAAAGATGCACAGGAAAGCACACTTAAGGCTCTTGAAGAACTGGAGGATATGGGGAGGATAGTATGGAGTACCAACCATGTCCCAAATTTTATACAATATGTTGAGGATTTACCAGGAGTTGAATTGCAGTCTATATGGACAGATATTGGAGTTTCGTCCAATTTCAACTACGACACTGAAAAACCGGAGCCCCTAATTGAAAGAATAATGCTGTCGTCGTCCAACGAGGGTTCCATTGTTGCTGACTTCTTTTCTGGTTCTGGCACATTGGGAGCAGTGGCCGAAAAATTAGGCAGAAAATGGATTATGTGCGATCTTGGGAAACCTGCAAGTATGATTTCGAGAAAACGTCTTATCGACCAAGATTCAAAGCCATTTCTTTACCAATCAATTGGAGACTACCAGAAGGAACAGTTCGAAAGATCGCAATTCAGACGTATAGGAGACCTTGCTCATGTAGTGATCAACCTATATGGTGCATTACCCTTTCCGATGCAAGATGGCACTCCCGCCAACTTGGGATACATAAAACAGAGCAAGACATTGGTGTTTGTTGATTCCCCCACAAAAATCACAGGCTATGCTACTCTCAAGAAGGCCCAAGAGCTCAGAGCATCGTTCATGGGGGGTTGGGAGAAGATCGTTGTTCTGGGATGGAACTTCGGAACAGATATTGGCAAAATCATAGATAGTCTGAACGATGATAACCTCGAAGTACTGGTGATTCCCCCAGATCTGCTGGAAAAACTGAAACACAAAGCCGATTATGAGAAACTCATAAAGGAAGGTAGCGTAAGATTCAGCTCATTGCAATACCTCACTGTAAAACCGATCATTAGGAAAGCGGCAGAAGACGATAAGGAAGAGCTAATTATTGAGCTCGAAAACTACATTCTCCTATCTCCGGATGCCCTGTCGTTAGATAAGGCAGACAAGGACAAACTTGAAAAGATAATTGAGGAAGACCCATTGAGTCTTGTTGAGTATTGGAGTATCGACCCTGAGTATGATGGGCAAGTGTTCAGGAGTAAATGGCAGGATTACAGGGAAAACCATGAAGACACCACGAAGGTGGACAGAAGAGTGAAGCTTCTCGTCCCAAAGATCAATGGAAAGAGAAAAGTCTGTGTGAAAGCAGTAGATGTATTCGGATTTGAGAGTGTGGCAGTCAAAGAGGTATTCTGATGGTAAACATAAAGTCCCTAGGCACCAAGGACATTCCGCTGAAACTTGCAAAAAGAATAACGGAAGAAGTGAACGAACTGTGGAAATCAGGGGAATTTATGCAAAAAGTTACAACAATTACCCAGGAACTCCTAAAATTCTGGGATCCAAACGGTGTCTTCGCTGATGAAAGAAACATTAACTTCCATGAGGGCCAATGGCAAGCCATTCTGAATATAATTTACGTCCATGAGATTCTCAAACTCAAAAGCGTTGGAGAAATCTACACTCAAATCTATCCTGAATTGTTAGCTCAAATGGATCTGCTTGATCTGAAACGGGACAAGTACGAGCATCCGAAATATTGCGTTAAGATGGCTACAGGAACTGGTAAGACTTGGGTTCTTGAGGCATTCCTAATCTGGCAATACCTAAATTCAAAGTATGAAGAAAGTGAAAGCGGTGAGTATTCCAAGAATTTCCTTCTGGTTGCTCCGGGAATTATCGTCTATGAAAGGTTGTTGGATGCGTATCTAGGCAAGCGAAGAGAAGATGGAACCAGGGATTTTGAGCAATCCGACTTCTGGAAATTTGAAAAGCTCTTTATCCCTTCGGCACACAAGGACGAGATCTTTGGATTTATCCAAGGCTGTGTAACACAGAAGGAAGAAATCGGCAAGAAAGTGACCGGTGACGGCTTGATAGCAATAACCAACTGGCACCTGCTGGCAGAGGACGAGGAAGCTATGGATGCCGAATCACCGTTGGACAGACCGGATATAACAGTGAATGAGCTGCTGCCCATTACGCCAGGAACTTCACAGGGTCACTCGTTGGAAGAACTGGACAATCAATATCTCAGAGGCCAGGAACTTGATTACCTGGCCAATTTACCCAATCTCGTCGTTTTCAATGACGAGGCCCACCACCTTGGAGAGATGAAGAAATCGGACCAACTCGTGGAGAAGAAATGGCAGGAAGCACTCGACAGGATATCAGACAACAAGAAGAACCGCTTCATTCAAGTTGATTTTTCCGCAACTCCTTACGTGGTCACGGGAAGCGGCCAGAGCAGGGTACAAAATCACTTCCCGCACATCGTGGCCAATTTTGAACTAGTGGATGCCATAAAGAAAGGACTAGTAAAGACAGTAGCCATTGACAAGAGAAAGGAATTTGGTGCCATACCTCTTGAAGACCTGGAATTTAAGGCCGAGCGCGAAGGCAGGCAGGTATCTAGTCTTTCAGATGGCCAGAAACTGATGATTAGGGCTGGAATGAAAAAACTCAACATATTGGAGGAGGAATTCACAAAACTTGATCCCACAAAATACCCGAAGATGCTTGTCGTTTGTGAAGATACTAAGGTAGTACCTCTTGTTGTAGCCTTTATGATGCAGGAGGGCTATTCCGAGGATGAAGTAATGGAGATTCATTCCACCAAGAAGGGCGACGTCAGTGAAGATGAGTGGAAGGTAATAGAGCAGAGATTGTTTGACATAGACCGACACGAGAAACCAAAGGTGATAGTTTCTGTCCTGATGCTCAGGGAAGGATTTGACGTAAACAACATCTGCGTTATAGTTCCTCTCAGATCCGCATCTTCATACGTCCTTCTAGAACAACTCATAGGAAGAGGCCTAAGACTGATGTGGCGGGGACCAGACTATGACGACATAAGGTCAGAGAACCGGGAAAAACTCCTGGTGAAGAAGGAAGAGCCTGACAGTTACATAGATATCCTGAGCTTGGTCGAACATCCAAACTTTATCGAGTATTACGAAAGGGTCCTTGCGGGAATGGTCGGCAAAGTTGGAGAAGAGCCAACAAAGACAAAGGTTGTGGGTGACCTGATCAGGGTCGGACTCAAACCAAACTTCAGAGATTATGACCTTTTCTGGGTCATAATATTGCAGGAGAAGGAGGAGGAACTGGCGGTTCCTGATCTCTCCATAGAGAAACTTGATCCTTTTCCCATGAAACTGGATGAATTAAAGCCTCTGGTAAAGAACAAGGGAGACACCTTTTATAGCGAAGAACTCACGGTCAAGACTACCTTTGGAGAATACACAGTCTCTGCAGATATATTCACGGCCAAGAGCTACAATTCATTCATTCAGAAGGTGGTAAATGCAGTCTCGGTGATCCATGTCAATGCCAGAGGAAGAAAACAGAGGGATTTCCCAGTGATGCAGGTGAATTCAGCGTTGATTGCCAAACTTACGGATGAATACATAAGACACAGGCTGTTCGGAGAGGAATTTGATCCTCTCAAGGACAATAACTGGCGTATCCTGTTGATAACACAGCAGAGCATAATCAAGCACATCGTTAGTAACATTGCCCAGGCCGTATACGATTCTATGAAGAACCTCAAGGTGAACGAAGCAAGGATCGTGAAGAAGTATTTCTCAGAAGTCCCAGAAATAAGGGTGAGAGAAACTTACGCAATTAGCGTTGCAAAAAACATATACGAAAAGATTTCATACCCATCCCACAGTGGCGGATTTGAGAAGGACTTTATCGAGTTCATAGACGCAGACTCGAAAGTAAAGGCATTTGTGAAGATAAACGAATACTACAATGACTTTGCAAACATCATCTATATCCGGGACGACGGCCTATTGGCACATTACTATCCTGATTTTATGATCAGGGCCTGTGACCAGATTTACTTGGTTGAGACGAAATCTGAAAGAGATATGAGCAACAAGAATGTGCAGAACAAGAGACTGGCAGCAATAGATTGGGTGGGCAAAGTGAACGAATTGCCAGTAGAAGAAAGGATGAACTGTTCCTGGAGCTACGTGCTACTGAGTCAGAACACTTTTGAGCAGATGAAAAAACAGGGAGCTACTACATGCGAAATATTAGAATATGCTAAGTTGACAAAGGCAAAGGTCAGAGGCACATTGGGAGATTACATGGGCTTTAAGGACTATTAACGTCCAATTCAAGCTAGCGGTAAGAGAGGTTAATGGCTGGTATTCATGAGCTACACCGTAGAATCCACGGAAGCGTTCGAAAAGGAGTTCTCCAGAAATCACAAGGACAAGAAGGAGTGGCTGCTGCGTATGGCCGAAAGACTGGAACAGGAACCGCAGTCAGGAAAGCCATTGAGAGGCAGGCTTCATGGACTGTGGCAACTCAGAATAGGCCCTTTCAGGGTCTGGTATGAAATAAACGAAGAGGAAAAGAAAGTGACGCTCAGAGCAATCCTTCACAAAGACGAAGCAAAGAAGTATTATTAGAGCTCTTTCAGGAACGCTCGCACATTCCTTACTCTGCCCTTTTGTATGTCCTGTTCGCTCCTTTCCAGTTGATCCATGACATACTCATTTTCCAGAGTTTCTATGGTAGCCTCAAGGCTGTCCAGATCGGATTTAGGTATACTTACAAGCCTTGACTGTTTTGCTGTGGTCATATCGTAACTCTATATTCTTTCAGATTTTAATACCTTTTGGTATGCTTCAGCTCAAATTCACCCCGACCTGGCGGCCACCCCTCTTTGAGCCTTCG
>DARE01000007.1 GCA_002503205.1 Thermoplasmatales archaeon UBA447
AATACTTTGATGCCGGAGGCAATAAATTAGGGCTTTGCAAGCAGGAGGCCTCGGGTTCAAATCCCGACCGGTCCATTGTGAATTTTTGCTGCCTGGCATTCAAAATGAATGATGGATTTTTACTCCAGACTTTCAGGCAGGAGGTAATGAAGGCTGAAAGATTAAGGCCATAGGCTCTGGCACTGTCCAGAAGCTCACTATCGATGAATAAATTCACTCTCTTTTTTTGTGTCATTATGCACATAGATACACACCGAAATACATGAAATTCATGGTTTTATGTCCACAATGAAATTTTAATTTATGAAAAATGTGTGTTACTAGATATTAGACATATAATAACGAATAAATAGGAATTTGTAAAATTTGTAGAATCGGGTTTTATGTGATTCTACACTTCTGAAGCCAGTAAAATAGCGGAATGTAGAACATGTAGAACATGTAGAACGATTCTGCATGCATACCTCCCTTGTCATGAGGATCGTGCTACCATGATAATGATTAACATTATTTTACCATGTTAATTGCTGTCATTGTAACTGGTTCACATGAAGTATACACATGTAGTTCTACAAACTTTACAAATTCTACATGACTGGAAAACACTGGATTTCTATAACATATATTCTGATTCTACAAACTCTACATGTTCTACATTACTAGAAAAAACCGGCTTCAGAATTAATTCATTTCAACATGACATCTTGGTCAATAGAGATTAAATTTGGCAACCAAATCCAGAAAATGCTTATTTTTATTCTAAAACAAAGCATTAGTGCTAGTCTATCCAGTCAAGTTTTGAATGGTCTTTTATCTTTGGATGCAATCGAGTATGGAAGCGAATTCAATAACCTCTAAAAGGAATTCTGAAGGCTCATAATAGCTGTTTTGAAAAAGGGACTCTACCATCTGTTTAAACAGGTCAATTAATTCCACCTTTTTAGAAGTATCAATTTGTTTTTTGTCCAACATGTCCTCAAAAAGTCCTGGAATCATTAATCCAAGTATCTTCCAAGTTTCAAATGTATTGCTAACATTCAAAGTTATATCCGGGACGGAAAAAGGGAGCATTAGTAATTCTACCTTCGCCAAGATTCTGAAGATTGTATAAAAAACTCCAGTAGAGATGTTATTCATCCTAGCCATTACTGATTCTGGGGAGAGCGTCCCAGATATCAATCCTACCTCTTCTTTGTAGACGTCTGAAGGGAGTTTTTCCATACTTATTTCCTCATCCTTAGACTCAGCGGAAAACACAAAATCATAGTCAGCAATATATTCTTCAATCCAGTACCCAAATGGAAATTTGTCTTGTTTGTTGTAATAATGCAGTTTAATGAGATTTCTAAGTTCCGGTTTTCCTATAAGTTCCCCGTCTATATTTTCAGCAAATTCTTTTTTGAAAGGTTCTAACCCTAAAGTTCTATGTATCATGAATATCAAAAGATTTGTGGCCAGCAATGTAAAGAAGTGTATATGACTAAATTGATTCTTTCCCTCTGGGAGGCTTATTCTTCTGTCCATTACTTTCCTTTTCGTAATATAAAGCAAAGATAGTATTTCTTGAGTATTATCACTAACGATGGATTGAAGTTTTGACATAGCTGCCATACTGTTCTCGATTATTTCGTTTAGCTCATTCGTTGAGATCTTGTCTGAAATTCTAAGAACTGAGGATTTTGACTCGATAATCTTTCTCAAGATGATTTTTCTTATGCTTTTTTTAGTGTAATCGAATTTTAAGTAATAGTCTTGAAATCCTTGAACAATTAAATCTTTCAATAAACTTCTATCATTTTTTTTGAATTTATGTTGCCCGTTATTGAACCTGGCCTTTAATCCAACCAATTCTGAATTGCTAAGATTAAGTGCAATACTCTTGAATAAACCATCATTTAATTCTGAATCGGTTTCCTTAATCTCTGGATAATCGAACTTATCCTCTGGAAGTTGAAATATAACGCTTTTGACAAGCTCGCCGATAGAGATTGGCGCACCTCCAAAACTCTCAGATATTGCAGAGGATCCCATGCTTAGATATGTTATATTTTCTACAATTTCCCTTCCTATACTAAGGATTATCCTTCCAGAATTTTTCATAATTTAAGTATTGTAATAATTACATGTATTAAAAGCAATTTCCTTTGATTGCTCGGGTCCCATGAAGTTCTCAACTTGTTAAAAAATAATAGAACATAATAATTTAAATAGCACCGTTTCTTACATGTAATAATGACATGTACGAAACTCATGGTTATCTCTGTCAATTTGGGACCTGAGCAGTTAGTGAAACTGGACAATGCAGCTAGATCGTTTGGCATGACTCGTTCTGCTTTTCTAAGGCAAGTGTTAAGATTCTATTTCAACACACTTCCTGAAAATGCGGCTTTTATGGAAAGGTCCCTAGGAGCGCATGTTCCAGCAGACTTCAAATGTGAGGTCCACAATCAATGAAGCTAAAACAAAAGGAAGAAGGGCCCAAAGGCCCATCTGAGAATGTTCCGCTTACACTCTGTTCAGTCTCTTTCACCATCTCGGCAAAAGTGGGAAGGAAATCAGGGAGGTTTCCAGGAAGGTTGCTCCATGACTAAATACAATGATACTAAAACGGTTAAAAAGGATAACGATAATTCGTTGAAACTTAGTATCGATGAGGTCCTGGAAAAACTTCCTGTAGCCTACAAAGAAGTTTACCAGGATAAGGTAGAAATCTCTAATTATAATCAACCCGGGTCATATTTCTATAGACTCAGTGAAGTGGAAATTCTCGAAAAAATCATCGACAAGGCCCTTGAAGCTGGCTTAGATCCAAAACAAATAAGGGCATTCAGAGAAGGATCGGATATCCACAGGAGCCATTTCCGAGATGGAAATGGACCAAAACATGAATATGAAGAAAGCGAATCGGGTCCGAAGATTAAAAAACCTTCAGTGGAAATGGTAGATTACGTTCATCCATTGATTGCTGAGTTTATCGAATCATTAAAGGCCCGTGGATGTATTCTTGAATTTCTCAACGCTGACAAAACGAGAGCTGTGAATATAGATCCAGAAATGAAGGCAATTTATATTGTCACACTTAGAATTCAAAGCACTCCAAATTCTGACACAGAAAATCTGAATGTTTTCAATTCTGACATCATCATCCAGGTCTACCCTGAGAATGTTAGGGTCTATAACCCGTCTTTGCCAGGAAAGGCAAGAAAAGTTGAATTCGATGTAAAGTCAACCATATCCTCATCAGGGATTCACATAGGCCCTGTAACCGACAAGGATGCAGTTGCTGCACTTGAGCAGCTGGGACTTGTAATGGACCGCAACGTTGCCCTTGATGTTTTCCGCAAGGCTATGGGAGCATTTATAAAGACAGGGAATGCAAAGGTTCTTGACGGCATAGATGCACCGGGTTTTTACAGTGACGGTAAAGGAGGCATATACGCTGTAGGTTACCAGGTAAGAGAGGTTGCGCAAGAGGAAATGAAGAGAACTTTAGAGATCCTTAACAAGATAGCTTTGCTTTTTCCAAAAAGCCTCAGAAGATTTGCAACTGTAGTCAGATGGAGCCTTTCATCTCCATTCTCGTATTACCTCAAGCAGAACAAGATCTACCCGCAGCATTTGATGCTTTACGGCATGACTGGAACCTCAAAAACTGCTCTTCTACTCTTAAATCACGGAATCTGGGGCCAGTGGGATCCGGAAAGCAGTAACCATGGTTTCTTTGTCTCAGGTGGTGAAACTGACACTCCAGCTAGGCTTGGTGAGAGATTGGAACAGGGGACGTTTTCTCTCATTATAGATGAAGGTGAGGGACTCTTTCTGAAATCAGATGGCCGTGAGAATGTCCCGGTAATAGGCATCCTTAAGCATGCGCTTCAGAGTCTTATTTCAAGACAGACAAGTGACCGAGGAAAATTTCAAGCACTGGCTTCAGTGGGTATTGCCACAAACGTGAAACCGCCAAGAGGAGCTGGTCCCATTTTATCCAGAATGGCAACCTTCGAGTCAACAAGTGCAGAGCAGATTCACCTTAGTACTGGCGACAAGGAGCACTTCCAGAAGCTTCAAAATGAATTTTATCCTCAGCTTGAACCAATAGGTCAGTATGTGGCATCAAAGATCTTAGAGGACCCATCCAAATTGAGCTCAGATTTTGAGCTAATCGGTGAATCTATGCTGATTGAGATGTACAATTATGCAGGAATACAGGTGCCAGAATGGGTGAACTTGCGTATGAATCAAACATCTATAGAAAACATCGAAATGGACGTGAAAGAGGATACGAGGGTATTCCTGTACAAATCTAATCTTGAAGCTTTTTCAAGGAACATCGGAAGGACAGGGGTGCTAAGGACCAGCACAAACGGCAACGATTACCCTGAGTACGACGAGAGAACAAATATCTCTGCCAAGGAGAAGATAAAGATTGCGATTCGACAGAGCCTTCTCCCATGGCAATTTTACAAGAATACAAGTGGATTGGAGCTGGTGATTTTAACAACCTCCTTTGCCAGGGAAATATCTAAAATTGTTGGGGAAGCCTACAACCTTCAGTCTATAGCAGAACTGCTTGGATTTGAAGTTAGGAACTCTGTCAGGGTTGGAAACACTGTCCAACGTGCAATTGTCTCCAATCTGAGTGACTACCTGGAATTTTTGGCCCCCGAGGAAATAGGATTAGATAATCTTGAAAACGAATCGAGGATTCGTGAAGACCTCAGGAAAATTAAGTTCTCAGAGGTAACTAAAGAAATACCTCTTAAAAAAGAAGAAAAGAAGAATATGAATGACAACGCTGAAGAGGAAATAAACGATGAGAAAGACATCATTATAAGGTCCAGTGAATCGACACAATCCAGAGATCCCACTCACGAAAACCTCTTGGATAAGGAAAATTCTGCAATATTTCAGGGACTTCAGGAAGCATCCATTGGATTAGAGCAAAACAGGGCCAGAAGCATAGGTGAGTCAGCTGAGGAATGTAAACCCCAAATAGAGTCGCGGTCAGAAAATATCCTTGAACCCGTTTTGAGACTTCTTATTGACTGTACCTACAATTCATCAAAGAAGTACAAGTCAGTTAAGGAGATCTACGATTGTTCACTGAATCCTAAAATGACTCATTCTAAGATATTCTCTTCTCTGGAGGAGTTGGTAAAACGTGGAGATGTAATAAAAGCTGGGTCTACCTATGCAGCAAGAATGGTTTTGGAGGGCTGGGTATGATAGGAATTCGTGGCCATTGGGTATTCAACAATGAGAAGAATTCTGGATATCTCGATATACCATACCTTGTAGTTGAGAGAGACAAAAACCATTATTTCAGGAAATTCCAGGGATTCGCCATATCTAAGGGAGTTTACAACTTTGCCAAGGCGTATGGTGTTATGTACTATGAAATACACTACGTGCCCAATAATGAGGTCCTGATTTTCAACCTAGCAGATTTCAAGCATGGTCACATAGTCATGTTCTCTGGTGAAGTACAATATGTAATCTCAATGGAAAATGCTATTTCAAGGTTCAGGACAGGGAAGTTCTCACCGTACCATATTGAATCAAAGGAGGTGACCTGAGATGGAAGTCACATTAGGCCCCATATTGTATGAAGAGGGTTTCAGGGAAGGTATCCAAACGGCATTGAGCGTTATCGAGACACGTGGATATGACAGGGCACTCAAGACCCTGAGAAAAATACTTGAGAATTCACAGTCAAGGCCTCCAAGATCTTCACAGGAATCAGGAGGCCATGACACCACCGAAAAACGGAGGTAAAACGACATGTGTAGGAAGCACATAATAGGATCTAATTGGAGAAATGGCCTTGTCTCCAATGGGATAAAAGAAAAGGCTAATGGACAGCTACAGAGCATCAGGAAATGTACCCTGATTTCAAACACAGGAAAGATAGCGGGGAGGTCTCCAGAATGGTTATTGAAATTCTGAACAGTTATCAAAGTCCCATGGCATCAGTTCAGGAATTGAAAGCTAAGATGGCCACATTAAGGAAAGACTGGTCACGGGTGGAAGTAATGATGAACGAGACATTGTACAGCCCCTTTAATGTACTGATTGAGCAGGTAAAGCGTGAGATAAGAATCTGTGGGTTTATTTTAGACGAGGAACCCAACTCTAATTCAATCGCAACAATCGGTGATTCAAAGGTAGACATGTGTATATTCTACTGTTCCCCTGGAGTACTTGTTGTTACGCACTTCAACAACGAGGAAATAACCTTCAGTGACGGATACACGGATGTCAAAACTACCCTTGCAGGAATTCAGGTGATGGAACTTGATTGAAAAAATGCCAGTTAGCAATAACCGCTTTGGAAATGATAGGTCAAACGAAAAACGCTATTCAGTTCCGGATTGCTTTTCCAGGAAATATATAGGGGAATTGATAACCGTTACCCTGGTGAATGGCAGAACAGAATCCGGAATACTCAGGGATGTTGGGATGTTCGACATAAAGCTTGAACTTCAAACCAAGAGAGAGCTCATAGTCTTCAAGCATAGTATAATCACAGTGAGCGTGATGTAAATGTACCCATTCAAGACTTCAAAACAGGGTGGCTGGATAAACAACCCACTCCCCGCCCCTTCAATTTTGACAACAACGATAAAACATACAAAATCAAGCGAATTTAATGGGAAGTATGAGGATTTGTCATGCAGTACAATGAGTTTTTGTTCAAGGTTCCAAACATGTTCAGCGCCTATCTGTCCTCTTGACCCATTCATGGATGCCAGATATGAAACTCAATTGGATCCAAAATGCAGAATGGCTAAGGCAACCCGCCATAAGTACTGGCAGTCCATGCCTGAGGACATGAAGCGAATGCTTCCGTATGAGGGGTATCTCAGGTCGGAATTCAACCGTATGACCGCTGCAAGAGAAAGATGGGACCGCTTGTCTGAATTAGCTAAGGAGAACCTGAGGAACCTTGGCAAAAAAGCACTGGAAAAATCAAGGCGAGTGAAGAGATGAAATCACTAACCAACAGTATAGCAGTCACTCCTGTATTTATTCCTATTTTTAGTTGCTCACAGAATTCAAGATGTGATTTTGATGTAGCACTCAAAAACATCCCTCTGGTTCCAAAAAGACCACTCCCCTCAAAGCCATGGGACTATGAACCTGGAATAGACGATCCTATTCTCCCGGAGGATCCCGGTGAAGTCCCATATGTCCCTGATGATGAAAGTGATGAGGAGGATGATTTCATATGATTTCCAGCGGCAGAGTATTGACGCTGGATGAATTCGTCCTGAAGCCCCTTTCAAGGAGAACTAAAAAATTCATGAGCTTATGTGATTTCTTTAGGGAGAAGACTGGAAAATACCCAGTATCCGGATACCAGGTATTTGACTTCATTCATGAAACCACCCTCCCGTTTGAGTTGCGGCACTTCAAGCTTCTTTCAGAAGAGCAGATATTGTCAGCATTCTGGAAGTGGCAGAGAATTATGGGTATACCAAGAGAAAAAGTTTGAGAAGAAAAATGACTGGTGGAGTGCAGTTAATGATTTTAATCAAGAATTAAGGAATTGGATTATCAATTACCTTTATTTTCCATATCACAGCTATGCAACTATGAAGAATTTAAGCAAAGTTCAGACCCGAATAGATGGAAAACTGGATCTTTTTGTATATGTTAAATGCCCCTATTGCGGCAAATTCACTTCAATAAGCAGAGTAATGTCCTCATCAGAGTGCCCTCACTTTGAAGACTACACACTTTTCAAAGAAGAAAAAAGCAGTTTCAGTGAGATTGAGAGTCCTGATGAAAGAGTAATGATGGTCGAATCCACATTCAGAAGAGATGGCAGCAGGAATCTTATTTTGACTATTAACAGGACTGGTGAAGTCGTAGAATCTGAAGAGGGGTTCAACCTTATCACAGATGGAAAATTTGAAAGCTTTCTGAAGATGGGAGATTTGTCAGAAATTTTCCAGGATTACCGTGAAGAAGACGGTGAATACATAAAAGGTGATTGAAATGGATGATTTCGTTAGGACTGTTGGTGAGAGATCCCTGACAAAACTGTATGATGAGGCAACAACACTGATATCAAAAGGTACCTTGTTTAGAAATGTTGTTCAGTTGAAGAATGTGCTTACAGCAATGGATCTGGTTCTGGAACCTTTATCCAGGGCCAATGTAGAATACGTTACTGCTCTATCAAGGATAAGGGAAAAACTTAAGGATGCAGAGGCAAAGGAAGGTAAGAGAGCGATAGTTGATTCGGTGCCAGCAATATATGCAGTGCTCACTGAATGGTTCAGACAGCTAAACTATGTGATTGACGATAACAACCTACTTTTCTCATCGTCAATGGTTTACCAGGAGAACGATCCTGAAAAGTGGGAGGCAGAAGATGACAAGACTCCCCTTTGAGGATCCCATGTATTCAAGGAGCAAATACGATACCTGGCTAATGCCATGGATCCGGAAAAGAATTGCAAGGAACATGGATATACTTGGACTATTTGTTGGACCCCGAGGAAGCGGCAAGTCTTATTCGGCACTGGAGCTTGCTTACGTCTGTGACGCAACATTCAACCAGGGAAGGGTAATGTTTGATGTAACTGATTTCGTTGATTACGTTGTTGATGGGAATCTCAAAAGGGGCAACTCAGTCATATTGGACGATGCGGGGGTATTCATGAACGCAAGGGACTGGCAGACAGTTCAGAATAAGGCCATATCCATAGTTGCGCAGTCCTTCAGGTACAGAAACCTCATAACATTCATCACAGTGCCTAAATGGAACTACATAGACGCACAGACAAGAGGCCTAATCAACATTTTCTTTGAGGCCACAAAAGAGCAGGGTGTATTCAAGGTGAAACTCCCGGAACCGAACCCATTCAGGAGAGGGGAGGATTTTCTCGTATACCCAAGGGTGCAGGTACCAAACAAGGGCCTTCGTGCAAAGACTATTACAGTCAAGACAATCAAGTTCAACCTTCCACCTCAATGGCTAATCGACGCTTATGAGAAGAAGAGAGATGGAGAGATAAGAAAGAAGCAGAAGGAGGTGCAGAGAATGCTGCATGCAATGGCAGAGAAAGAAGAAGATGCCCCAAAGCCTAAGAAGAACATTAATCCGAACTCACTTCATAACCTTAAAAGAGGTACCAAAATTCCTGGGCGAAACCTTCCCGAAAGCTCCCCAAAGAGTTTCCCGATTGAAACCAAGTAATTTTCTTAAATTTTCCCGATTCCTAGGTTCCCTGACATGTTACATACATTTAAAACGCACAGGGTAAACTTCTTAACTCTTCTCAAGCATTTCTAAGATCTCTGTTTCAACCTAATAACTAAGTAGGTAGCTAGAATTAATGTGCTAACCGAAAATTATTTACTAAAAAGTCATTATCTACCTTATGCCAAAAACCGATTTTTTACTTGAATTGGATAAGAAGACTTTAAGGGATATTGCCCAGAAGGAGGGGCTCAAAACTGTTCCAAAAAACTACGATAAGGAGGATTTTGTTAAATTTCTGGAAGGCGTTTTAACAACTGAGAAGATAAAACGATACAGGGAAGAATACTACGAGAGGGAAACTGAAAGAGACATCCACATACATGAAAAGGTGAAAGAAAAAGGCTTTAAAACCGAGAGGGAAGAGGTGACTAAGATATCAGTGAACAGACATGAGGCAATTGTTAACCTCCAGAAGGAGAGGATAAGCAAAAAGGTCCTTGAAGAGATTGCGAACTACCTTCACGAACCTCTACCTACCGGTTCAGGCGTCAGACTGTACGACAACTTGAATGATAGGATGCTAAATGTTGTCAAGGAAATCTTCTTGGATAATAAGGAGGACAAAACGGGTAGGTATTTTGAGTTCAGATGCGCCAACTGGCTTGACCTCAACGAGAAGAGGATATCCAGAATCGAACTAAGGCACAAGTTCCCTAGGATTGGGGAAATAGACATAGTAGGTTTCAATGAGTATGACGATCCCCTAATAATGGCTGAATGCAAAGACAGACCTGTCTCTTTTGAGGACATTGACAAGTGGATGGCTAACTTGAATAAACTTCATGATGAGTTTCAATCCCTGGCAAAGGCCTATTTCTTTAGTTCAAAAGGTTATACCCAAGGCGTTGTTGACAGAGTTAAAAATAACCCTTATGTGGATCCTTACACGGGAATTCTAGAGATAAAGAGGGGAATTCTCTACAAGTATTATGTTTCTCTAAGGATCTATGATAACAGAGGAGATAAGTTTCTTAAGCAATTTCCATGAGTATTAAACCTTTAGGCTACCTTCCACGATCTTATCTTTATCCCATTAATCCTTAGTCTTTTACTTATGGTGTTCGGAGCTACTCTGTATTCAGTTGCAAGAGCCTTGATTGATTCACCATTTTTGTATCTCTGGATGATTGCCTTCTCTGGGAGGTCCTTAAGAGGGCCATGCATTGGCTTTCCTGACCTTGTTCCGTGAAGCATCGCCCTCATGCGTCCTTCTGAAGTTCTTTCTACAATAAGATTTCTCTCAAATTCTGCCACTGCACCAAGAATCTGGAAAAGCATCTTTCCCATCGGTGAGCTGAGGTCAATGTTCTGGTCCAGAAATATAATGCTCACCTTATGAGCCTCCAGGAAGTTCATGGTTTCAATAAGATCCTTGAGAGATCTTCCCCATCTGTCAAGCTTGGTGCAAATCACCAGATCTATCCTTCCCTGTTCCGCCAGCCTAAGTATTTTTCCTCTCTCTGGCCTCTGGTTCGATGCACCTGATAACTTTTCCTGGAATATTGCACCTTCGACCGCTGGAATAAGGCCATAATCTGTTATGTATCTCTGGATCCTCTCCACCTGGGATCTCAGATCCTGGTCACGGGTAGAAACCCTTGCATACCCTACAACACGTCTCTGTATCTCGTTGCCCATGTTTCATTTTCATAATAATATGGTAGATAACCATAACGTGAAAGGTCAAATCTTGCAATCTTTCATTGAGTGCAGAGACATTAATTCAGTTAAGTTATAAGTGAGGAATTAGCAAATGCCAAAACCTCAATAACCAAGTTTCCGGAATAAGGACAATTACGAAGTCAAGAAAGAGTTCTATCAAAGAAATACTTATTCTCTTATTAACGAAAATCAATATGCTTTGAAATCTAGCAATTCCTAACGAAACTATGGATAGCAATTCAGTTGTTGCCATTATTCCAAACAAAGATAAACTTTTGAAATGAAAATACGCTGCAACAATGAAAACGGGAAACAAAATAGAAAAAAATGTAACAATTCCTACAATATTACGAACCTCTTTATCTGGAACGACGGAATACATTACAGCAACTGCCTGTATCTCTGCTTCTTTTCTTTTCTTGGCTGAGATGCTCAAAGTTATGTTACGTTCTTTCGGGGCATAGTGAAATTTGTCTTGAATATCTGGATAAAGTCTTTTATTATTCATGCCTCGAGCGACTAATGATATGCCATATTCAGTTGTTATACCTTCTTCAAAATCTAGAGATAGACTTAATGTCTCGTTTCCGAAAAACGAGAAAAAAATTAGAAAATTTGTATACTTATAAAAAGGAATTAATGAATTATAATAATAAACTCCGGATCCGGCCCATAAAAAATTATATGTAAGTTTCAACACCCTATAATCTCCGCTTTCTATTGAGTTGGGGAGGACAATTCCGCATATGTAAATTTGGTCAGAATCCAATTTGGCTAAAATTACGTCATCAACATATTGTTTGAGTTTTTCCTTAGTGAGGAATGGAATCAGGTTGCCCTTATCGTCTGTAACACTTAACTCGTTTCTGAAATCTTCCATTTCAAAATAAAATTCTTTTATTGGTTCCTTTCCCACATTAAATAATGTAATTATTTCTGTAACTTCCTGCTTTCCTAAACTACTCTGATGCTTAACGATAATTCTACGTGATATAACATCCAATTCCTTGGGGGAAATAAAAATTTGAATCACCAAAGTAGAGATATATGCTACTTCTTCTTTCTTAGATCTATAGTCTCTACTTTACCATCTGCTAAAGTAACTTTAACAATTTCCGGAACCAAATTATAACGAATATTCTTGCGCTTATCTTTATTTTTGGAAAGCTTTACTTTTATTTTTTTTGCAGAAGCTAAATCAGAAAAGTACATCGAAGTCATAATGTTATAACAGGCTTTGGGACAATATTAT
>DARE01000044.1 GCA_002503205.1 Thermoplasmatales archaeon UBA447
TTTACAGGCATTCGCAGGAGCTTGAGATGATAACTGGAAGAAAGGTGAGGTTCATCGATTCCCTGTTTGGGCATGAAGTCACCAGGGCTGTGAGGGAAATGGCAGACGGGGATATTTTGATGCTGGAGAATACCCGATTCTACTCTGAGGAGGTTGTCATCGACCCGGAGGACATAGAAACAATGGAACACACACATCTTGTCAGGAATCTTTCCAGCCTTTTCGATTATTACATAATTGATGCTTTTCCAGCAATACACAGGGCACAGACCAGTCTTGTGGGGTTCAGGAGAATCAGACCGAACATAGCCGGGAGGCTCATTGAAAGGGAGGTCACCATGCTTGACCGCTTCATGATGGGGGAGGCACATCCTAAACTGGCAATTCTTGCAGGATCTAAAATAGAGGACAGTGTCAATGTGGCTGAGAACTTCCTTGCAAATGATACAGTTGATAAAATCATTGCCGGAGGAGTGGTGGCAAATGCCTTTCTATGGGCTGGAGGCAAGGAGATTGGAAAGAGAAACCGGGATTATATAATAAAAAACAACAAAAACTACAATAATATTATCAAGAAATGCCAATCGATCCTTGAGAAATACTCTGACCGGGTTATACTGCCTGTTGATTTCATCCTCAACCCTTCCGGCAGGGCAATCAACAGCGAAGACAAAGTGCCAGACCAGGAGATAATGGCAGATATAGGCTTTGAATCTGTTGATATTTTCAAGAATGAGATAGCAAATGCAGGGGCAATATTCATGAATGGCCCCATGGGTATGTATGAGATAGACGAGTATTCCATGGGCACAAGGGAAATACTTCAGGCTGTCGCTGACAGCAGGGCATTGAAAATAGCAGGGGGCGGGCATACCCTTTCTGCACTTGAGATGCTGGGCCTGAAGGACAGGATAGATCATGCATCCACCGGAGGGGGTGCCCTGATAAGCTATTTATCCGGTGAGCCAATGCCAGTATTGTCTTCTCTTTATGAAAGCATGAAGATTTTTGGTGGAGTTGAAAATGGAACAGCAGGGAAAGATCAACATATCTGAGCAGCTGGAATACCTGAGGACGATGATATCCTCGCTGGACAATCAGATATCCATACTGGCAAGAGGCATGGAGGAGATTCAGAGGGCTTCCTCCATTCTGAAGGAAGATGGATTGGAGGAATCAGATGATATCAAGACATTGATCGGTGCGGGAATATATGCCAGATCCTCTCTGAAACTTTCTGAAAAACTCTTTGTCCCAATTGGTTCTGATCTATACATAGAGGAGGGGCGTGAAAAGACACTGCTCAGACTGCAGAAGAATTTTGAAGAGGTGAGCGGATCTCTAAAAACCGCACAGGAGAGGAGAGATGTCCTTGCCATGAGATATGATTCCCTTGTTACACTGATACAGCAGAGCCCTCAACAGAGCAAATAGTGCCGTAGCATGTTTGAATCCCTAAAGAAACTGTTCAGAAAGACATCCGAGGATGCCTCCTCAGGCACACTGAGGAAGGATGAACTCCCTTCCAGAGTAAGGGAGATGCTTCTTGAAAATGATGTTGCATTCGATGTAGCCGAGGACATTTCAGAGAATTTTTCAAGATATCTGCAGAAGGTCAAGCGCAGAACACCTGCCGAAGAGGTAAAAGAGGCCCTGAGATCGGCAATGAAGGACATACTGGACAGGAACAATTCTGACATTGACATTCTTAATCCTGGAAAGAAACCCTATGTTATCCTCCTTATAGGAATAAATGGAACAGGCAAGACAACAACTGTTGCAAAACTTGCATATTTTTTGAAGGAGAGCGGAAAGAGAGTGGTAGTTGCCGCATCAGACACATTCAGGGCTGGTGCCATTGAGCAGCTTTCTGTCCTGTGTGAGAATATCGGCGTGCCCCTGATCAAGCATACTGCAGGCAGCGATCCTGCCTCTGTGGCCTTCGATGCCATAGAGCATGCAAATGCACGGAAGCTGGACTATGTTCTTATTGACTCGGCCGGAAGGATGCAGACAAACAAAAACCTTCTTGATGAGATGAAGAAAATGAAGAGGGTTGCGAAGCCCGATCTGACCATACTCATCCTCGATTCTATGGTAGGCCAGGATGCTGTCTTCCAGGCAGAGACATTTCTGAAGGAAGTTGACTTTGACGGCGTCATACTTACAAAGCTGGATACGGATGCAAAGGGTGGGGCCATCATAAGCATCGCAAGCCTCCTGAAAAAACCCGTGCTCTATGTAGGGTTAGGCCAGGAGAAGGGCGATTTAAAGAAATTTGACACGGGCTATTTTCTGGACAGGATATTTGGATAGGCCCTACTGATCAGAAACCTCTGAATCAACAACATTTGGATTGCCCTTGTCCTCAGAAGAACCATCCGATAATTCAACAGGTTTGACATTTCCTTTTACGCCAACTCTTGTGTTTAGCTGTTCAAGATTCTTTGATACCATAACTGAAAACTTCTTTACCTGTGCCCTCAGGTCATCGTCCCTGCCAGTGGTCAATATCTGTTTCTGAACAGTCTGAGGTACTTTTTCGACGTTCTCTTCCTTTTTTCCTGGAGGAGAGACATTCTGCTGTTGTTCATGAGCCCTGGTTTCTGAAGACGGGGGCCCAATAACTTTAATCAGAGAATATATGGAGATCAGTAGAGATACTATTGCCAGAACAAGTGAAACTATGGATATATCCGACATTTTCCATCCAATATTATGCTTCCTATTAGTCTTTATGCTGCTTTATCCATAGAACAGATTAAGAAATAATTTCATCTTTTCCTACCGGATCTTAATGCTCTCCCGACCTTTCTGTACGGAAACATTACCAGTAAAACGATCAGTGCTAGTACTGAAAATAAGCCTTCGTAAGCACCGTGTGGGACCTCATTTGAATACTCCCATCCACCATAGAGCCTCATGATATTCAGCTTTATCAGGCCCAGCCATGGGATCTGGCCGTATGCTACAGCGAACACTTTTGACTGGTTTACAGGCCCGCTGTCTATTCCAATGCTCTGGTCAGAAAGTGCCCAGGCTTTGAATGTTTTATTGTAATACACAGAATCATTTATGTAAGCGAAATTGTGGTCGCCCATTGTTATAAATCCAGATTCATTTCTGTACTGTGATATGTAAACAATAAAATTTCTGCCCGAAAACCCAACGTCATGGATCAGTATATATGAGTTTGTAACAGTCATCCATGAAGCATTTTTCTCACCAGGGACATAAGCGGTTCCGTTTCTCCACTCAAGATAAAGGATCGCCCTATGTATCACTGTCAGTCCATAGGTGCTCTTGTACAGAATAACATTCCCATACTCCCCGTAAGTGGAGAAGTTTGATTCCCGCCCCTGCACATATGTGACAACGTTTTTGGCAGGGTCAGAGACCTTCTTCACAAACACAATATCTCCTGTGTTTATGACACCTGGCTGCCAGTTGCCTGAATGTTCCATGCTTTCCGATTCCACTACAGAAAGAGGGGGAAAAATCCCGCTGTACAATGTCAGACCTGCAAATGCAAGTATTATAACGAGGACTGCAATTATTTCAATCTGACGGGATCTCAATTAGCTGGTGATTGCTGCAATGGATTTATCGGTTTCGTGAAATGCCCTGTGATATCTCCCTGTATCAAGAGAAAGATCAATAGGACCTTTTGTTCACTTAAGGGATGCCATTATTCTGGATATGCTGTAGGCATCCAGATCCGTGACTATGAGGGGGATGTTTTCTATCTCAGCTAATTTGATCGCAAGTTCGTCTATCCGATCCGGCTGTATATAAACAACTGCAGCAGGCTTTAGCGGGTGGACTCTTATTGCTATCATGGGACTGCGGCCCATCTTGACCTCTGTGAAGAATATAATTCTCTGGCTGGACCATCCGTAAAGCTTGCTGTATTCCGAATAGGAAAAGGAGAGTATGGCCTTTATCCCATCAACGATAGTATATCCCCTGATATACCTGTTAAGGCCAATGTTGCAGTAGTTTGTTCCATTGATCATTCGGATGACTCTCTCCAGAGATATGTCATGATTGTAGTCACTGATGTCTATGAGTGCATCAGAGGGCATGCCACTGCTGTACCTCCTTATCACCTGCCCTCCCCTTTTCTGGTCGATTTCCACCAATCCAGTAACAATTTTCTTGATTGAAAGGACTCCAGGAGACTTCCTTCGTCCTGACTCATAATCGCTTATAACTGAAGGGGATATGGAGAGGTAACGGGCAAGTTCAAGCTGGCTGACCTGGAACTCTTCCCTCCACTTTCTGATTGTTTCACCGGGATTGTCTGCTATGGTGATCTCACCTGCTATCTTCTCATGGATGTCCACTAAACAGTTATGTCAGGTCAGATATAAATCATTCGGCACTTGCCGAATGATTATGTTCATGAAGGTATCTATTTACTCCGATTATAGATTTCCAGAACAGTTTTTAGATCCTCCAGTGCCATTTCAGGGGGAAGTGGTTCGGGAGTCTCATCGCTTACTGATCTGATGAACTCTGACATTTCCCTCTCAAACACATCATATGTTTCCACATGCAAGGGCACGCCATTCAGTGCAATGTCTCCGAAAGCTGTTCTCCGTTCAGGTTTTTTGAAATCCTCCTGTGATCTGGTTCCTGGGATCTCGTATATTGATCCTTCAGAACCTATGATTTCAAAGCCAGGTACAGCAGGTGGGTTCCGGTAGGTCCAGGAGTAATAGAGTATTCCATTGGATCCGTTATTGAAATCAAAGAGTGATACGCTGTTATCCTCGCCCTCAAGTGAAGAACCGCCCTTTGACACTCTTGAAATTAGATTACTGTATTTGCCTCCTAACATCAGCATTGTGTGGACATAATGAATCCCCCCGTCAATGAGGGCACCTCCCCCCATTGAATCTGACCTTGCCCTCCATCCGCTCTTGTCATAAATCCTCTGATCCCTTACTATTATTGTCTGAACGCGCCCTATGGCCCCTTCCTTGATCAAACTTGCAGACCGGTTCAGAGAAGGATCAAAATGGTACTGTTCTGCCACATTGAGCTTCAATCCATGTGACTTTGCTGATCTGATTATCTCTTTTGCCTCCTCCTCAGTGGGAGCGATGGGCTTCTCGATTATCACATGCTTTCCTTTTTCAAATGCCCTAATGGCAAAATCCCTGTGCAGATTGTGCGGAACTGCCAGGTCTATGATCTCTGCATCGGACTTCAATGCCTCTTCATAAGATGTGTAAACGTTCTTTATCCTGTAGGTTGAGGTGACATCCTTAACGACAGATTCATCCCTTTCAACTATTGATACATCCACTCCCTTCAAAGACCGGAGATGCACCTTTCCAAACCCTCTTACACCTACAACAACGATTTCCATGAAAAGAGCATAATTTTAAGTTTAATAAACAAGGTGTCCATGTTTAAGATTATGCATAAGTGTTGTGTAGATATTCCTGTCACATATGCAGTATAACCATTCCCTGAGGAAATTTTTGCCTAATAAGCGGATATGTTTTCATGAAAATAAATAGAGACCTTCATGGTTTTCGATGCTCGCACAGGGAGGTTAAGATTTCACCTTCTCTTTTGAAGCTGACATGTGGCGTATACCCATTTGCTTGCAGTGATTTCTTGCAAGTGGACATATCCCAGCTTTACAGATTGAGTATACGTTCCTTTCAGTAAGTGCAGTCGCTGTTACTACACATAAAGCAGGTTTATTTCCTAAAATAATGCTTCCTAGTAGATAGGTCGGAGGGGGATTCAGGTAAATACTAAAAACTCCCAGCTTATGAAGG
>DARE01000039.1 GCA_002503205.1 Thermoplasmatales archaeon UBA447
ACTCACTATGGTACATCCTGCTAAATTGCTTTCGATTTCCATAAACTTTAGGTGGAAGATATCAAAAAAATATTGATAAGCAGGTAAAAATCTGAAGAGACTAGCAGAATCCATGAAGAACAGATCAGGTAATTTCTCCGCATTGTTTCCTCTTTTTTTCACTGCCTTCATTGATTTCATAGGTTTTGGCATAATCATACCGATTGCACCATATTATGCTCAAAAACTGGGTGCCTCTCCTTTTGAATTCTCCATGCTTCTAGTAGCATATTCAGTCTCCCAGCTTGTTATGTCTCCGATCCTTGGGTCACTTTCAGATCGATATGGGAGAAAAAAAATACTCATAACTGGGCTTTTAGGAGAAATTGCAGGATATATCATCTTTGCCAGTGCCCCGTCCCTAGTGTTTCTATTTCTAGGTAGAATAATAAGTGGTGGGACTTCTGCCAACCTGACGGTAATTTATTCCATGGTATCTGATAGAACAGATCCGGAAAGGAGAACTAAGGCTATAGGAATTATAGGGGCTGCCATAGGTATGGGTTTTGTCATAGGGCCAGCAACCGGTGGCATTCTGTCTTTCCTGGGCTTCAGGACAGTTATATATCTGACGTCGCTCCTTTCATTAACAAACCTTCTCCTTGTTTTACGTTTAAGGGAATCCAGATCCATGTTTCCCGCTCGCGGAATGAATTTTCTTCGTGAGGTTTCCAGTGCAGTAAGAAGAGGAAGGTCTCTGTTTCTCGGGCTTGTTTTTGTTGGAATGGGCTTTGCAATAATGCAGGCCACACTGGCATACTATGGGGAGCATCTTTTTGGGTGGGCCTCACTTGAGGTGGGGATAGTTCTATTGATACTTGGGCTTGAACAGGCAGTTTTCCAGTTCCTTCTGATACCATACATTTCAAAGAAGGCCGGCGAAATAAGAGCCTCTGAATTTGCAATGATTTTCTTCTCTCTGGGTTTCTTAATACTTTTCGCAACCCCGGGAGAATATTTTGTTCTGGGAGGATTGACACTGCTGAATTTTGGCTACAGCCTGTTTCAGACCCCTGTGATTTCAATATTGAGTCAGAGGTCTTCAGCGGCAAGGGGTGCAACTCTTGGGATATCCCAATCTGCAACCTCACTTGCTAATACTGTAGGGCCAGGTATAGGAGGATTCCTGTTTGGAGCAGTTTCTATAGGATCGCCATATCTTGTAAGCGCAATTTTTGGAATAATAGCAGCTCTGACAATAATAGTATTCAAGAATAGTTCCACGAAGAAGGCCCGGCCAGATGAAAATATACGATATTCCATGTGATGTTTAAAATATTCAGAATTTCTGGAGTTACAATATAGCGAATTCCAGTCCCAGTAATTTCTTAAACTTCAAAGATAAATTGCAGCATATATGAAGGTGCATGGAAATCCTTAAGACAACAGATTGGGTTCCAAACATAATGGATGAGATAACTGTGTGCCCAAAGTGCGGCTCCACCAAGATAAGCTGGACAGCGGGTGGCATTACCGGAGAGGTATACAGGTGTAATGAATGCAATTATGTGGGCAGCTTCATACTTCAGGTTAAGCCCAAGGACCTTGTAAGATTCAGGGAGGAGCTGAGAAAAGACAAGAATTGAAATCCCGCTTCTTCTCAGATTGCATTGTTTCTTGATTAAGTTCAACAGAGGGTTCCTGTGCAATTTTTATTCCAGCAGTAAGCAGAATATGGCGCCTTTAAAAAATCGTGCATAAAACTCAGGTTCCCCATCCTGTATTTATGGTATTATAAAAGGTCCGTTAGAGGCTTCCCCATTAACATTATATGCTGTAGATTGAGCCGAATGTATGAAAATATACGAATTATTATTTCTTCATCAGGCATAGTATCAAACCGAAATAAGGAGATATGCTACAAGAACAATGGCCACTGCAAAAGTAACTGCACCAGCGGATATTTCAAGCCACCTTGGTGCCGAGAAATCACCTTTCTCTATGCTTTTTCTGTTCCGTACAAAGCTTCTGAGGGCAAGAAGTTGCATAAAACCTCCGGCTACCACAAGAAATACCCCAACAATTGTGGAAAGGTGACTGCTTGTCTGAGGAGAATTTGGGACAAGCTCCCTTATTATGATTCCAAATTTGGAGACAACAAAGCCAAGTGCGATTATAGATATCCCGGTCCTTACCCAGGCAAGATAAGTTCTTTCATTAGCCATATGCTGGGTAACTTTGTTACCGGAATCTTCCCCTGACAATTTCTTTCCCCCAAATATCTATTTTCCAGATTCCCGCGGGTTCCTGCTCTCCAGTATGTTTCAATTGGCATAAGTATTTATGCTTCAACTTCAATGAGCATAAGTTGAGAGACTGGATACAATGCCAGGAATGCCTTGGAAGAGGCTATACAGAAGATGGCAAAGAAATATGTGAAAAGTGCTACGGTGTTGGTAAGTTTTACACAGGCCATTCTCTTAGCCCACAGGATGAAAAAATTGTTAAAAGCGCAAACCGAGCAATAATGGTTTTTGCAGTTCTTATTCTTGCCTTGATGCTTTATTCTGGTCAGATAAAACTCAGGTGGCTTCTTGGTGTAGCAGTGACTTTCCTCTGGATGTATCTATACTATGCAGGTTCAGTGATGATAAATACGGGCATAAAAATTGGCCATTTTGTGATTCATCCGCACATTAAATAAAACGGCGAAAAGTGAATGGATGCCAGATATTTTTTCTTATTTTTATGAAAGGCTTATTCATATCCAGTCTATTGTTGTAAGATGGATCTGCATTATTACAAGAATGAAACTGATCTGGAAATAACATCCGGCATCCCTAAGGGTCTGCTTTCATTCAGAGATTCAAATCACAGGGCCGCAATATTATCTGAGGAATCTAAAATTTTTGAACTGAATGGAAGAAAGGTTACCAGTCAGAGGGAGGGAAGCAATCTGAAACTGCTCATAGACCTTAAAGATGATGATCATATTTTCGGCCTTGGAGAAGCACCTCTGAGAATGAGGCGAAACCGGGCCAAATTCACAACTATCACATCAACATCATGGGATTACAATGACCTGAAGAATACGATTTATTCAGCCATGCCCGTATTTATAATTGTCAACAGGGCTTCAACAGTCTGTGTTATGGTGAATTCTTTTGGAAAGTGTGATTTCGATTTCGGGGCAGAGGAGTATGATAAGGTAAGGATAACCGTCAGCATCAAAAATATGGAGTTCTTCATTCATGAAGGGAAGAATCCCGAGGAGTCTTTAGAATGGTATACAACACTGACTGGAAAGCCGTTTGAAATTCCAGAATGGGCTCTTGGGCATCAGATCTCAAGATGGTCATATTTTCCAAGGAGCTCGCTGGAATCTGTTGTACAAAATTACATTGATGAGTCTCAGGTTTCAGCAGTATATCTGGACATTGATTATATGGAAGGCTATCGTATTTTCACAATTGATGATAAAAGATTTCCAGACATGAAAGGAATGGTTAATGAAATGAGGTCAAAGGGAGTTGAGGTGGTTCCAATAATTGACCCGGGGGTGAAGGTGGATCAGAATTACAGTGTATTCAAGGAATTTCTGGGAGATTATATAGAAGACGGTGAGTCATCTATATACACAGACTATGTTTGGCCGGGAGAAGTGGCATTTCCTGACTTCATAAGAAAAAGTGCAAGAAAGAAATGGGAGAGCATGGTTGGTAAATTCCTGGAATACGGCTTCCATGGAATATGGCTTGATATGAATGAGCCATCCACAAGAAAAGACTCAAGATACGGATCAAGAGGAGGGAACATGGATCCGGAGGCTCTTCACATAATGGATGATGGGACCAGGATCGAAGATGCATATGTCCACAATCTTTTCCCTTATTTTGAGTGCCAGGCAACATACGAGGCAATGAGACGGAAAGTGGAAAAGCCTTTCATTCTTACCAGGTCTGCTTACGCCGGATGCCAGAAATATGCTGCAATATGGACAGGGGATAACAAAGCATCATACGATGACATGAAATTGCAGATTTCCATGGTTCTCAACCTCGGGCTCTCCGGTATGCCGTATTCAGGTTGCGATTTAGGCGGGTTCTGGGGGGACACTGACAA
This sequence comes from Thermoplasmatales archaeon UBA447, assembly GCA_002503205.1. Classification (GTDB taxonomy): domain Archaea; phylum Thermoplasmatota; class Thermoplasmata; order Thermoplasmatales; family Thermoplasmataceae; genus UBA447. Next base: position 4,102 of record DARE01000039.1, read on the forward strand.
TGAGCTTCTGTGCAGGTATTATGAAATGGCAGTTCTGTTCCCCTTTTACAGGAATCATAAGATCAAGGCAGGAAATGATCAGGAGATATACAAACTTCCATCAATATACAGAGATCGAATAAAAAAGGCAATTGAAACGAGATACCACTTCATGGACAGGTTAATCGAATCAGCCCGGGAAGCTCACAAGCATGGCCATCCCATGGTCAGACCTTTATTCTATAATTTCCCGGATGACCCGGAAACCTACATGATTGATGACCAGTATATGCTTGGAAGCGACATTATGGTGGCACCCCAGATATATGAATCAGCAAGTGCCAGAAACATATATCTTCCAGATGGCGATTGGTTTTCCTATCCCGGAAATGTCAGGATAGAAGGGAAAACGTGGATAACTTCGCAAGAAAAGATCCCAATATTTGTTAAAAGATAAAGTGATGCCTGTCAAAGTTTGATTCCTAAGAAAACTTTAATTCATATAATTGGGCTACTCTGCACATAAATGACTCCATACAGAATGGTGGCTGGCCTGATATTGATGCTGGTGGGGGTTCTACTCTACACTCTAAATCATGATTATTCTATAATAGTACTGGTTGCAGGCGTAGTGGTTGTAGCATCCAGCTTTGCTGGCTCCCAGAGCAGAATAAAGAGGAGAGTAAACAGGATAACCTCTTCGGGTATTATAGATGCTGGAGTCCAGCGCATAAGATCTGGAAAGATGAGGATTAGTGAGGCAGAGTTCACAGGCGCAATGCAGAAGCTGGAAGATATACTGGCAGGACAGTCAGTTATGCCGGAGTTTGGCCTGGACTCAGTGTATCTGAGTTTTACAAAGTATTCGGAAGCTGAGAGGGCTGCTGCTGAAATAACATCAAGAGGAATCAGAAATGATGTAATGCAGGAAAAGGGGTCCTGGAAAGTCAGAATACTTTTCTAATCCCTATTGAATATTTTTCGGATCAATTATTTGTACCAAATTACCCATATAACATGAATTAGTTAGAAGAAACGGTAAAGAGAATTGAAGTGGGAGCAAATGGGAATTTCAGGGAAAGGATGAGGAGTGTGGCTAAGAAAAAAAAGGCATTAGCTGCCGTTGCTGTTTCCGTATTTATCGCAGTTGTTGTTTTATCCTCATCACTGGCAGTCAATGGTGATGGCCAGAACAGATCACATGTAAACTCCCTTGGTTCATCTTACCCTGCGCATAACATTTCGCTAAAGGAATCAGCAATTGAGTCAGGATTCTTTGGAACCACTACAACAAGCCCTATTGGGATCGCTGATGCTGGGGTTTCCGCAAACGGTTCCTATTCTTATTCTTCAACTTCATTTCTTGGAAAGATTGGCATAAATCAGCTGAAAGTATCAGGTTCTCAGGGAAAAAATCTATCATTTCAGCTCAATCTAAACCTTAAATTCTTCTATGGTGGAACTACGTACGTTTACTGGGTTCAGGATGTGGCTTACTTCAATACCACTGACAACAATATATATTTCATAGACAACGTGTGGAACTTTTCAGCCATACTTTTTCCCGACACCTCCAGTTCAATGTCAAACTCCACTGTATCTGGTAACGGCAGCATACTTTCATCCTCGGAGGGTGCCCTTTATTATGATATTGCCAACTCCTCCCTCCCAGGAAATTTTGTCAATCTTACGGAGCCTTCGGAAATTGAGCTTATGTCAAACAGCACAGTTTCCAGCAGCGGTTCTCCAGAGGTTGTGCTGCGGTACAATGATGGCTACGGCTGGGTAACCTACGATAATGTGGTTTTTAAATTTGCCAGAGGTTCTGTCAGTGACAGTAATTTCGTCGTTGACGGTCAGGTTAACAATCCAGAAGGGCTAAGTTATGACGCAGAGCTAATAATGGGTGGCCCTGGAGGAGGTTCAAGCACAAATGATCAACTGTCAAATGTCACAATGGGCCTCCAGTTCTGGAATGGGCACAATTTTCAGGAGATTACAAATGCCATAAATTATGGCTTAGATACTGGCGAAACCATATCCAACGCACTTTCAAGGGCATATTATTATACAAGCAATGGAACGATTTATGAGAAAATAGTTAACGGCACTGAGGCCACAGGTGTGGTCTATTATTCCTCAAACATATCCGTCCTGAAAGTTAGCAGTCCCTTTAACAATGGTATTATAAAAATAAACGGGACTCCTCATGAATTCATAGGTGGTCAGGTAAATCTTACCCTGGGACCTGGGAATTATTCCGTAAGCATAGTGAACAATTCCCT
>DARE01000006.1 GCA_002503205.1 Thermoplasmatales archaeon UBA447
GAATAAGTTTCCGCGGCCTCTGAACAATTGAATTTATATCCGGTATAAGGAGAATATCTTCTCCCAGTTCCATGTAATGATCTTTGGAGGAGACGAAATTCCAAGGGACATTGTAGTTTCTTAATAATCTGCCGAATATCGTATCAAAATCTTCTGAATTTGGATCTAGCACAGCAGGGTAATGGATTCGTTTTTCCAGAACTCCTGATCTTCCACAGGCAAAAAAGGATCTGTCTTCGAACAATGTATTTCAGGATGCGAACTTTGCTTATCATAATTTTGAATTGGATGAGAAAAATTTTCTGAGATAATGGCTTATTAGGATGTTTGGAAAAGTGATTGGGAATGAATCACCCTCCCTTATTTGTTCCCATCAATGGGATAGCATTTTGGTTTTATAACAAGATATCATCTTTGCCATAAGTATCAATCTGAAACTTCAGTGATTTGAGAGAAATTAATGACAGATTTCATCACGTCTTATGATAAGCCACAATCAGGAATATCACATCCAGTGAAATATGGCAATTATCCTATTCTCTTTCTGTTAATAATTTTCGATGGCCTTCTGGCAATTAATGAAATGCGATATGCCAACTATACCATTATACAATTCATCACTTTAAATGACTGTACAGACCATATAGTTTATTATCAATAATTAGCTAATTCGTTCGCTCAATCCATCCGACTTTCAGTGCTAACTAAAATTTTCTGAGAAATTACCGGAAATAGTGTCCTATCAAAGATATTATAGAGATTCCGGTGATAACCTTCGATGGGAACCACGTTGGACCCGAAAGAAGCACCGTTCTTTGTTCCAATCTTAAACAGAGTAATGATTTTAAGGGTTTATCCCGGCGCTCTCTCTGGCTATAGCCTCAGTGGCAGAGTTGAGCTTCCTTACCGCTTCCTTTGATTTTTCCCCTTCGAATATATCCTGAAAACTCCTGAACCTTATGTGTGTATTTGCATTAACTTCGTATACCAGTATTTTTGATGGAAGATCAAGACCTATGGCTGGAATTTCCTGCATCAGATATGTACCAACGGTTGGGTTACCGAAAACAAATACAGTGCAATTGTTCATATTGAGACCAATTTTTTCGGCGTTTAATCGGTGGTCGAATACTGCAAATTCCGTGAGTTTTCTGTTTTTAATCGCTTCTCGTAGATTGGAAACAGTTTGATCGAAGGAAAACTTGCTTATTATATCGATTTCGTCCATACTCTCCTCGTACCCTTACCAATTATTTAAGAATTGTTGGGAAAAGAACATACGGATTCACTTGGTTGTGCAGACCACGGATGTGGAATCGTTTCTTGGATAAGTAATAGTATATGTATCAGAATTATCATAAGCTGAATCTCATAAGAATTGGAAGTATTATTTCACAAAATCCACCATGTGTTTTAATATAAGGTAGGTATAGATATCGCTCCAAGAACTTACGGCATTTATCAATATTCTCATTCTGTCAGTAATTCTCAACATATGGTTGACATTGCATAAAATGTTACTTAGGCCATAATCTGAATATTTTGCAAATTGCTCTTTTACCACATTTTAAGTCCAATATGAAGTGCGAAAAGTATTCGGAAATGTATTGGAAAGATTAATTAGTCTTAGTTCACTTGGCTAACTCATACAGCAAAACAAGGATCAGTGAAATTTGATGGACGTTGAGAGCATACCAAAAGAACAGGCTTTTCCTGGTGATGTTATAGCACTTGCAGAGGAATACATACCTGGTAGAAATTCTACTGATGAAAACGGTGAGATTGTTTCAAACGTCTTTGGGAAAATTGTTCGCGATGATCAGGAACTGAACATTTCGGTGAAGCCATACAGAGAGAGACAGACGATACACAGAAACGACATTGCATATGCCAGAGTGCTTAAAGTTGACCAGAGAAGAGCATCCCTGAGAATAGGAGCCATTTACAACAAAAAGATGGGTCTAGTCAGCTACGATGCGGAAGCATCCCTGGGTCTAGGAGGGAGATTTTCCAGAGGTCCTCCGCTTGTCCTGAGAATAGGGGATATCATAAGAGTAAGAGTGCTTAGAACAGGGAACAGAGGTATTGAGCTGGGAATATTCGGCGAGAATCTTGGGGTCCTCAGAACTACATGCTACAGATGCAGGAACATACTTGACCTCAAGAACGGAGCACTTTATTGTGAAAATTGTGAAAGATCAGAAATGAGGAAAGTCGCACCTGATTATGGGAACATAAATTTTGAAGAGGAATGATGATGAAGGATAACGTTGGTGGGAAGATTAAAGATGTAGAAAGGCTTTCCAATGAGCTGACCTCCATGAGAAAGGAGCTGGATGATGTGAAAGAAGTACTGAAAGGTCTAATCCAGGTCATTATGAGCAGGGAGGAAGGCATGGACGAGGACGAATACAATTAGGTGAAAAATATATGATAATGCCTATGAAAATGCTTGAAGAGAATCTAAACAAGAAGGTTGCACTGCTGCTTAAGGATAACAGGAGCCTCCAGGGAGTACTTTCTGGTTTTGATGAATACATGAATATGGTACTTGACAATGTTGAGGAAAGTTCTGAATCTCTAAACAGAAAGCTGGGTACAGTAATAATAAGGGGAAGCAACGTAGTGAGAATCGTCCCAGTTTAATTCATACACTCACACTTTTCATTTTTGTTCCATTCCGTAACGGCAAATTTGTTATTCTTCTCCAATGAGGAATCCTTGAGTGTGCCATTTTAATTGTAAAAATGGATCTAACCAAAAAATTCGTATTTTAAATTTTTATGACTCAATCTTACTCACATTTGTCCATTGTTACCCAGTAAATTCCTGAAAGCCATTCCGCCTGAGCCTCTGCGCTTTATGGCTTTATTTATCTCCTGTTCGTCGAACCCATCTGGAAGCCCTTTGCCATTGGCATAATCGAAAAGCACGAGCTTCAGTATATTCATGTAAGTGAAATTCAGAATAAGAGCTACAATCAGTAGTATGACTCCAGCTGCAATTAGAACAAGTGGAGATATTATACCGATGGAAGAGCCCAGTAAAACTATGCCAAGTATGAAAAGCCCAAAACCTGAAAGTGCAAAAATAAGCGTGTATAGATCAATGTATGCAACTCCTCCAAAAGTTTGTCCGAAATTTCTTCGGATCACTGAAACACTCTGCTCAACCGCCTTAATTGGCCCGGACCTGTAGTCAAGAATTGCGGGGACAGCAAAGAAAGTTGCAGCTGAAATTATGAAGGCACCTATTGCTCCTAATATAATGCCGCCAATACCTCTTATCCTGGACTCTATTATTCTGAGTATCATCATCAGCACCCCATAGAATAGCCCCCATTCAAAGGCAACTCTCCTGTATGTCCAAGCTTCCCCGAATGCAGCACGAATAGAAACAGGCGAACCACTGTTGAATGCCCTGTAGGCAATAAGCATTGAAAGTACCACAAGTGTAGATAGAAACCACACCACTACATAAGCGATGAAAAGAGCTATGAAGTATATCAGATAGAGATAAGGACTGCCTGACGGGACTGAGATAAAAAGAGCGATGATAGTGGACACAAATACAATCACTGAAACTAAACCTGAAATTATTGGATATGTATAGATTCCCCTATCCCGTGAAACACTTTTTCTAACGCTCCTGGCAAGTCTCCAGCCGGATTTCATTCTCTCAAACATACTGTCGACATTTTCTAAGAACTATT